>NZ_JBBMEY010000005.1:0-82341 GCF_040096285.1 Ruminococcoides intestinihominis
TTGTAAATTTATTTACAATTCCATATTAGTTTAAACTATCAAATAGCACTACAAACCCAAATTTGCAAAACTAATTTATCGTAACGCAGAAACAAAATTGAAAAAACCAAATTTATATTACTAATCCATAAAAACAAAAATCAAAATTAAACATCCCTAGGTTCAACATAAATTCTTTTATAAAACAGGTTATAGAAGATTTTGCCGAAGAAGTTTTTATTTAGGTAGAAGAATTCCTTTTCTGTAACGGTCTTATTATCCTTATTGTAGCCTAGCATATCGTAGGTAACTGACTGTTCTGTCATTGTAAAGTTAAGGTCATAAAAACCGTTTTTGATGTAGAAATTCTTCCTCTTAATTCGTTCATCAATGTTAGGAGCATTTTGGTCAAGCTGTTCAATAGCCAACAAAATTCTGTAATTTTTGTACTTTTCTTTTAATGCTGAAAGGAAAGCTGAACCGTAGCCTTTGCCTCTTTGCTTTTCGTCAATAGCAAAGAAAAATAAATATGCAGTGTCCTTGTATGTAGCAACATATGCTAAGCCTACAAAGTCCTTTTTGTCATAAATACTGTAAAAATCTGCTGACCTTTTTCTGCTTAACAGTTTCATCATCCAATATGGCAGTTGTTCATCTTTCGGAAAAGCTGAGAAATACAGTTCCTTTACCTTATCTTTGCTTTCTTTTGATATGTTGTATTTTCTTAGTCTTAAATTCATAATATCCTCTTGCTAAAATGAAAAATGACTCCGAAGAGCCATTTCCCATTTTGTTTTCATTATTTTATTCCGGTGAGTCTGCTATTTCAAGTTCAAACCAGAAGTTACTTCCTTCACCGACAACACTCTTAACACCATAGTGTGCGTTGTGTCTGTCAAGAACATTCTTAACAATTGAAAGTCCTAAACCTGTACCTACAACAGAACTTTTGTGTTCCTTATCGACCTTGTAGTATCTGTCCCAGATATTTTCCAAATGTTCTTGGTCAATACCCTCACCATGGTCGATAACTTCAATAAGTACATTTTTGTCTTTTCTTGATTGACGAACAATAATATGTTTGTCTGTTCTTGAATAGTTAATTGCGTTGTTAACTAGGTTGTAAATTACCTGACTTATCTTGCTATAGTCAGCATTTACATAAATATCTTCATCATACTCAAAGTCTAGGGTGTAACCCTCTTGTTCCTTTAGCTTGTTGTAGCGTTGGAACATTTCCTTGATTAATGTTGTAATTGAGAAAACTTCCCTGTTGATTTCTGTTGCACCTGACTGTAGCTTTGAAATATCAAGTAAGTCTGTTACAAGCATATTCAGTCTGTTTGCTTCATCAATAATAATTTGGATATTTTCCGGAGTATTTTCTCCCGGTAAATCCCTCATTACTTCACCGTAACCTGTAATCATAGTCAGTGGTGTTCTTAGGTCATGGCTAATGTTAGCAATAAGTTCTCTCTGTAATGAATCAACTTTCTTTAATTCGGTTGCTGCATAATTTAGTGTGTTGTTCAGTTCGGTAACTTCAAGATAACCTGTGCTGTTAAACTGAACATCATAGTCTTTGTTAGCAAGTTTTAGTGCTGACTTTGTTGTGTCGGTAATAGGCTTACTAATCTTCCTTGCTGCAACAATAGCAATAAATACACCGATAAATAGCAAGATAAATGTAACAGTTACAAGTTGGTATCTTAGTGTGTTTACAACACTGTCAACCGGTGAACTTTGTGAAGTGATAATCAGCATATAGTTATTGTTACTGTCATCATCAAACAGTGAAGTATATACAACACCTTTGGTGTTTAGCTTATCCATTGGTGGTGTGTGACCTTTGATTTTGTGTAGTAGATTATCCTTACTGTTTTCTTCTTCGTCAATGTATCTTGTGTAGGTTTTGTCATCACTTGCTTTAGCTTGGCTATAGTAGTTATATGGACTTTCACCCTTAATTAGCTGATTGGTGCTAAATGATACATACTGTCTGTGAGTAATTGAACTGTTGCTATCACTTTCGTTGCTATCGGAATTTTTATTTGATGAACTGTTATCTGAAGATTTTTTGTCAGATGAATTTTTATCGGAACTGCCTGAACTTTTTGAACTGCTACCTGAATTGCTATCATTTGATGAACTGCTTGAACTGTCATAAATCATAATTTTCATAAATGATTTATCGGTAGAATAAACAGGTCTTACTGTAGAATCTGTAGTGTCATAAACATAAATCATAACATCATTTTGTTCTGCTAAGTTCTCTACCAATGTAGTAATGTTATTTGAATTAATATTTTCTTCAATTGATGATGCACATTTCTTTACTTGATTTACCCTGACCTTGCTATATACACTCCTAAAGCAAACCGTTTGGAAAACCCATAGTAAAACCAGCATTATCAAAGAGAAAAGTACAAACCACAACAATATTTTGTAATGTAGTGGTAGGGAAGACATTTTGCTCTTAAACCGTGTCAAACCTGTAGCCAACTCCTCTCAGAGTAACAATGCACTTGCTATATTCACCTAGGCTTTTTCTAAGTAGCTTAATGTGAGTATCCAGAGTTCTGTCATCACCAAAGAAGTCATAACCCCATACTTCTGAGATTAGCTTTTCTCTTGTTAGGGCAATACCCTTGTTTTTAACCATATAGAAGAATAGTTCATATTCCTTAGGTGTCATATCAATTCTTTCACCGTTAACAGTAACAATTCTTGCAGTAAAGTCAACAACAAGGTTTTCATATTTAAACACATCCTGACTAGGAGTGTCAGCACCGTTACTTCTCTTTAATACTGCGTTAACTCTCATCATTAGCTCCTTAGGTGAGAATGGCTTAACAACATAGTCGTCAATTCCAAGTTCAAAACCATGAATCTTGTCATACTCTTCACCTCTTGCAGAAAGCATAATAATAGGTGTGTTGCAATGCTTACGGATTTCTTTACAAGCAGAAAAGCCGTCAAGCTCAGGCATCATTACATCCATAATAATTATATCAAAAGTTTCTTTGTTGCAAATTTCAATAGCAGACATACCGTCAACTGCCTCAGTTACTTTATGACCTTCAAAATTTGCATATTTCTTAATAATCTCTCTAATTCTAAATTCGTCATCAACTACTAAAATCTTACTCATAATATGACCCTCACTTTCTTTAATTATAGAATAAAATCTAAATGTGATGATTTTATGTTGAAAATCTTAATATTTTCTAATAGTATTTTCTACATTTTATCATATTTTCAAATCCTTTTAAAGGAAATATTGAAAAGTTAGAAAAATAAAGTTATAATAGGTTAATGTGGGTGATTATATGGAAGCAAGAAAAATTAAAGCATCATTAATAACAGAAAAGGTTAAGAAGTTGTTTATGGATTGCAATTACTTTATAGGCAATGACATTTACAACGCATTACTAAAAGCCAGAGATACCGAAGAAAGCAAAACAGGCAAAAGTATTCTTGACCAAATTATTGAAAATGATGATATAGCAAGAAAAGAAGAAATACCACTTTGTCAAGATACAGGTATGGCAATTCTATTTGTTAAGTATGGTGACAAAGTTATTGTTGAGGACGGTTCATTTAATGAGGCTGTCACCGAGGGTGTTCGTAGAGCATATATTGACGGATACCTAAGGAAAAGTGTTGTCAGTGACCCTGTCTTTGACAGAATAAATACTAAGGATAACACTCCTTGCATTATTCATACTGAGATTGTTCCCGGTGATAAGATTGAAATTCTTGCCGGTGGCAAAGGCTTTGGTAGTGAAAATATGTCAAAGATTGCAATGCTAACACCAAGTAAGGGTATTGAGGGTGTTAAGGAATTTATCCTAAATACTGTAAGAGAAGCAGGACCTAATCCTTGTCCACCTATGGTTGTAGGTGTTGGTATCGGTGGTACTTTTGAAAAGTCAGCTTTACTTGCTAAGAAAGCAACCTTTAGAAGTATTGATACACATAATGAGGATAAACGATATGCTGACCTTGAGGATGAATTGCTAGAGTCTATTAACAAAATGGGCTTTGGACCTGCAGGTCTTGGTGGTACAACAACTGCCATTGGTGTAAATATCGAAACTTATCCTACTCATATTGCAGGAATGCCTGTTGCAGTAAATATTTGTTGCCATGCAGCAAGACACAGTACAACAACAATATAAGGAAAAATTTATGAAAAGAACAATCAGAATTACTGTAATAACAGTTATTATTATTGCTATTGGTTTAGTTACAATGTTTGTAACTCCCGGTACTTGGAAGTTTGGTACTAATGTGTATTCAAATGATTTTCAGAAAACACCGGAGGATAGCCTTTTTCATTACTACGATACAGTGCAGTTACAACAATCTATAGGTAAAGCTGAAACTGACAAAACTTGTCTTTATCTTTACTTTAATGGTAGTTCAATCAATGTGTGTGAAATGATAAAGAACAATGATAAGTACTGCTATTTCGGAGAGAAAATTAAGTTTAAATATGGCACAGATTATATGAGGTTTGATAAGAATCAAACCGTTATAAATGATGATGTGTATTATTGGGATATTATTTACGAGAACAGAAAGTACCTTATTAGGGATGACAAGTTTAAGTCCATTGATTTTACTGTTACTATCGGTAATGAAACCCGTAATCTGTCCTTTGTATATTACATAGATAAAAAGTAAGATGGTGAAGAAAATGAAACGATTAACTTTGCCTTTATCGGATAGCGACATTAAAGACCTAAAAGCCGGAGAAACTGTGCTGCTTTCAGGCACAATGCTGACAGGTCGTGATGCTGCCCATAAAAGGTTGTATGAACTTGTAGAAAAGGGAGAAAAGTTACCTATTGATATTAAAGGTGAACTTATCTATTATGTAGGACCTGCACCGGCAAAGCCCGGTTTTGCAGTAGGACCTGCCGGACCTACCTCCAGTTATAGAATGGATAAATATGCACCTACACTTTTAGATTTAGGTCTAAAGGGGATGATAGGTAAAGGTGCTAGAAACCAAGATGTAATAGATGCTATTGTAAGAAATGGCTGTGTGTATTTTGCTTGTGTAGGTGGTGCTGCTGCCTTAATAGCAAAATCAATTAAGAAGGAAGAGATACTTTGTTATGAGGACCTTGGTACTGAGGCTATCAGAAGATATACAGTAGAGGACTTTCCTTGTATTGTGGCAATTGATAGTTATGGCAACAATGCTTATACCGAAGGTCAGAAAGATTATTGTAGAGAGTGATTTATGTTATTTGCTAGTACAGTTTTTATATTTGTATTTTTACCGGCAGTTCTGTTGCTGTATTATACAGTTTTCAGAAAATGGAGAATGGGTCAAAACGTAATGTTGCTTATTGCAAGTTTGATTTTCTATGCTTGGGGTGAGCCAAAGTATGTTTTGATTATGATTGCATCAATTATTGTTAACTATGCTTTGGGACTTTTGGTTGATAAGGTAAGGTGCAGGAAAGTACTTTCAAGGCTTGTAATTGCACTTACAGCAGTACTTAATCTTTCCGTATTGTTTATCTTTAAGTATCTAATGTTTACTGTTGACAATATTAATTCAATTGCCAGTCTTAACTTGTCAGTACCAAACATAGCATTGCCGATTGGTATCAGTTTCTTTACTTTCCAAGCAATGAGTTATGTAATTGATGTTTATAGGGAAAAGGGTGAGGCTCAGAAGAATCCACTGAATGTTGGTCTTTATATTAGCTTTTTCCCTCAGCTGATTGCCGGTCCTATTGTTAGATACGAAACAGTTGCTTATCAGATTAAGCACAGAGTTGAAACCTTTGATAACTTTTCAACAGGTGTTGTAAGATTTATTATCGGTCTTGCAAAGAAGGTTCTTTTGGCAAATACAATGGGTGTTGTTGCCGATTATTCATTTGATATGCCAAACAGTGAACTGACTGTTGTAATGGCTTGGATTGGTGCAATTGCTTATTCACTACAGATTTTCTTTGACTTTAGTGGTTATAGTGATATGGCTATCGGTCTTGGTAAAATGTTCGGTTTTGAATTCTTAGAGAACTTTGACTATCCATACATAAGTAAGTCTATTACTGAATTTTGGAGAAGATGGCATATGTCACTTGGTACTTGGTTTAGAGATTATGTATATTTCCCACTGGGTGGCTCAAGAGTAAAGAGCAAAGCAAGACTTGTGTTTAACCTATTTGTAGTATGGTCATTAACAGGTATTTGGCATGGTGCAAACTGGACTTTCCTATGTTGGGGCTTAATGTACTTTGTACTGCTTGTAATAGAGAAATTAACAGGTTGGGAAAAGAAATATCCTGACAAAATGATTGTACTTAGAAGAATCTATACATTGTTCTTTGTATTGATGGGTTGGGTACTGTTTAGAGCAGACAGTATTACAGAAGCTTGGGCATATATTTGCACAATGTTCGGTAACGGTACTTTGATTAATGACAGTACAATCTACTATGCAATGAATTATTTTGTATATTTCCTAATTGCAATTCTTGTCAGTACACCTATTTTTAAGAATTTCTCTCTAAAGATAAAGGGTACAAACCCTGTTGCATATGTGGTTAGTTCTGTGGGATTTTTAGCATTGCTAGTTGTTTCCGTCAGTTACATTGTTAAGGGTGCTTATAATCCATTTATTTACTTTAACTTTTAATTTTAAGGGCAGACCTTTTGGTTTGTCCTTTTCTTTTAGTGATTTATAACAAATTGGTGATATGTATTTTGTAAAGTATATCCATTTAAAAAAAGTTAAAATATGGTATAATTGAACTATAAAGAAATAGGGTGATATTATGAAAAAACTATTTAAAAATATAATTACTATGACTTTAGCAACAGTAATGGCAGGTTCTTTTATGGCTGTTTCGGCTACTGAAAATAATCCTGAAAATTACCTTGCAGGTGATATTGTAAGTGATGGCAAAATTAATATTAAAGATGCAACGGAAATTCAAAGGTACTGTGCAAACTTATCTGCAAAAGTACGAACATTAGAGAAATATGTAACTATGGACTTTAACGGTGATGGTGTAGTAAATATTCAAGATGTGGCAGATATTCAGAGGAAGACTGTTAAGAAAAAGTATAACTATGCAAATGATATTTATCCTGTAAATTATGTTTCGGATAAAGTGGATGGCAGTAAGATTGATTTTTCTTTGATGTATGAAAATGATAGTTATGACGGTAAAGATAATAATTGCTTAGGTTACAATAGCTCTAGGGAACGTTACATTACAACTGTGATTAAAAGTTATGATGAATACACTTCATTCTTTAACAAGGGTGATAAGTTTGATGAAAATTTCTTCAAGGATAATGCTTTGGTTTTTGTTTATAGGAGAGATGCAAATTATCAGAATAGTTATGAATTGAAGAATATATCAGTAAAGGATAATCAGCTTAACCTTGACTTTGATGTAACATACAAAACTAAACATATCGCTGAGTCATTTACAAGTTACAACTTCTTCTATTCGGTTAAGAAGTCTGATGTAGAGAATATTGATACAATTAATGTGTATCAAAATATGATACCGGAATAAAAATAAGGGCTGTTTCGTTATGAAACAGCCCTTTGATGCTTTTGTAACAAATTATTCTTTAACAAGTACCTTTTCAATTTCTGAAATGTACATTTTGTGGTAGTCACTACCGTCAGGTACATATGCTGAGAATACACTTTCATCAACAACACTGTCGGAATTTAGACTTTGACCATACATTTTACGACAAATCAGTACAACCTTGCTTTCTGCAAAGTAAGGTGCTTTTTCATCGGTTACAGGTGTTAAACCTGTTTCCTTAACCTTGTCAATATCTCTGCCACTTTTTGAACCACAAATTTTGTGTACATCATGGTATTCATCAGGTAGGAAAGAAATAGCAAAGTATTCACCATTTTCTAGGTAGTCAAATGTGTATCTCTGTGGACGAATGAAAGTAAATGCAACAGGTTTATTCCACATAATGCCAACACCACCCCAAGAAACAGTCATCATATTGACCTTTTCTTTAGTGTCAACAGTAACAAGACCCCAATCATCACCAATAAGCTTAAATGGGTTTTCCTTTAGTTCTTTAGCAGATATTTCTTTAAACATTTTATTATCTCCTTTGATTATTTTATAAGATAAATATATCACATTATGGCTATCTTTTGCAAGAAAATGAATAACATACATTAAGAATGAATAATTATGCATAAAATTTGCATATATTCATTTTAAAAATCAAGGAAAATCTAGGCTGAATAAGGATATATTTGTATAATTCTTTGTTGTGATTGTATAAATTTACTGCAATATTCTGCGTATATGCAAACTTGTTGTCTTAATTCTACAAATTATTGGAAATTTGAATAAATATGCAAATAACCCTTGATTTTCTGTATAATTGGTGTATAATAAAAACATAAATTAATTATTAACCTCATTGAGGACGAAAGGAAATATTATCATGGCAGATAAAGATATTAAAAAAGTTGTTCTTGCTTATTCAGGTGGACTTGATACATCAATCATTATTCCTTGGCTAAAGGAAAACTACAATAACTGTGAAGTTATCGCAGTTTCCGGTAATGTTGGTCAGGGTACAGAACTAGACGGTCTTGAAGAAAAGGCTATTAAGACAGGTGCTAGTAAGCTATACATTGAAGACCTAACAAAAGAATTTATTGAAGATTATGTTTTTGAAACAATCAAGGCTGATGCAGTTTATGAAGGCAAATATCTTCTAGGTACTTCTTTTGCTCGTCCTATTATCGCAAAGAGATTAGTTGAAATTGCTAAGGCTGAAGGTGCTGATGCAATTTGTCACGGTTGTACAGGTAAGGGTAACGACCAGGTTCGTTTTGAACTTGCTATTAAGGCTTATGCTCCTGATATGAAGATTATTGCTCCTTGGAGAACATGGGAATTTAAGTCAAGAGAAGACGAAATTGAATACGCAGAAAAGATGGGTATTCCTCTAAAGATTAACAGAGAAACAAACTACTCAAAAGATAAGAACCTATGGCACTTAAGCCACGAAGGTCTTGACCTTGAAAATCCTGCAAATGAACCTAAGTATGATGACCCTAACTTCTTAGAACTAGGTGTATCACCTGAACAGGCTCCTGATAAGGATACATATATTACAATTCACTTTGAAAAGGGTGTTCCAACAGCTATCGACGGTGTTGAAATGGACGGCGTTTCTATCGTTAAGAAGCTAAACGAAGTTGGTGGTGCTAACGGTATCGGTATTACAGATATGATTGAAAACCGTCTTGTTGGTATGAAGAGCCGTGGTGTTTATGAAACTCCGGGTGGCACAATCCTTTACTATGCTCACAAGAAACTAGAAGAACTAACACTTGACAGAGATACATTCCACTATATGGAACTTGTTTCAAACCGTTTTGCTGAATTAGTTTATTATGGTCAGTGGTACACACCACTAAGAGAAGCTCTAACAGCTTTCGTTGATCAGGTAAACACAGTTGTTACAGGTGATGTTAAGCTAAAACTTTACAAGGGCAACATTATTGATGCAGGTGTTACTTCTCCATATTCACTATATGATGAAGATATTGCAACATTTGACGAAGACGAAGTTTATGACCAGAACGACAGTGCAGGTTTCATCAACCTATTCGGTCTTCCAATCAAGGTTCGTGCTAAGAAGGGCTTCATCAAATAATTGATGAAATTTCTTTAAATTGTAATTATAAAGTCCGTATGACCCATACGGACTTTATGTCATTTTCTAGGGGTATGAATTTTCTCCTATTTTTCGGTGTTTTTACATAAAAATACCTATAATTTTGCAAAAATAGAGGTGTAAGCAATGCAGTTATGGCAAGGAAGATTTAAGAAATCTCTTTCTAAAACAACTAACGATTTTAACTCATCCATTTCTTTTGACTCAAGAATGTTTAGAGAAGATATACAAGGCTCAATCGCTCATGCTACTATGCTAGGTGAAACAGGCATTATCAAGAAAGAAGAGTCACTTCATATTGTTGAAGGTCTAAAAGGTATTCTTGAAAATTTACTTTCCGGTAAACTTCACTTTGATATGGAATGTGAAGATATTCACACATTTATTGAGGGTGAACTAACAAAGAGAATCGGTGATGACGGTAAAAGACTTCACACAGCAAGAAGTAGAAATGACCAAGTTGCTGTTGATATTAAGCTATATTTAAGACACGAAGTAGAAGAGATTATTTCTTTGCTAAAGGACCTAATCAAGGTTATTGCATCTAAGGCTAAGGAATATTATGACACAGTAATGCCCGGTTATACTCATCTTCAGAGAGCACAACCTATTACATTCGGTCATCACTTATTAGCTTACGGTGAAATGTTCCTAAGAGATTTATCAAGACTTCAGGATTGTCGCAAGAGAATGAATATTAACCCACTTGGTTCTTGTGCATTAGCCGGTACAACTTACCCTATTGACAGACATATGACATCAGAACTTCTAGGTTTTGATGCTCCAACAAACAATTCACTTGACGGTGTTTCCGACAGAGATTATTGCTTGGAAATTGCAAGTGACTTGTCAATTATTATGGTACACCTATCAAGATTTTCCGAAGAAATGATTATGTGGTGTAGCTGGGAATTTAAGTTTGTGGAACTTGATGATGCTTTCTCTACAGGTTCATCAATTATGCCACAGAAGAAGAACCCTGATATTGCAGAACTTGTCAGAGGTAAAAGTGGTCGTGTATTTGGTGATACAATGGGACTGCTTACTGCTATGAAGGGCATTGCATTAGCTTACAACAAGGATATGCAAGAAGATAAAGAGGCTATTTTTGATGCAGTTGATTCTGTAAAAATGTGCCTAATTTCCTTTACTCCAATGCTAGACACTATGACAGTGTTAAAGAATAAAATGAGAAGTGCAGCAGCCGGTGGATTTATAAATGCTACCGATTGTGCCGATTATCTAACTAAGAAAGGTATCCCATTTAGAGATGCTTACAAGGCTACAGGTGCTTTGGTTGCAAGATGTATTGACCTTGGTACTGACCTTGAAAATTTACCTATGGAAGAATACAAGAAAGTACATTCTGCTTTTGATGATGGTGTTTATGAAGCTATCAACCTAGAGAAATGTGTTGCAGACAGAACATCCTTTGGTGGTCCTGCTCCACAGAATGTTATGAAACAAGCAGAAGATATGCTAAAGAAAATTGAGGATTAATTTATGATTAAGGTAGGAATTATTGGTGCAACAGGCTATGCCGGTGCAGAACTTGTTCGCCTTATTACAACTCACCCACAGGCTGAAATTGTGGCTATTAGCTCAGTTAGCTTTGAGGGTCAGAAAATTAGTGATGTATATAGAAGTTATGTAAATATAAACGATATGATTTGCGAAAATGCAGATGATGTTGTAGAAAAAGCAGAAGTTATCTTTGCTGCTTTACCACATGGTTTAAGCCAAGAACTTGCAAAGAAATGTTATGACAATGACAAGGTGTTTATTGACCTAGGTGCTGACTTTAGACTAAAGAGTGAAGAAGAATACAAAGAATGGTACAAAGGTGAATATGTACACAAGGAACTTCACGATATGGCAGTTTACGGTTTACCTGAATTTTATCGTGACAAGATTAAGGGCGCTAAGATTATTGCAAATCCGGGTTGTTATACAACTTGCTCACCACTTGCTCTTGTTCCTGCACTTAATGCAGGTGTTATTGACACTAAAGGTATTATCTGTGACTGTAAAAGTGGTGTTACCGGTGCAGGTCGTTCACTTTCTCAGGGTAACCACTATCCTGAACTAAACGAAGGTTTCCATCCTTATAAGGTCGCTTGTCACCGTCATACACCTGAAATTGAACAGACACTTACTTCTTTTGCTGATGAAAAGGTAACTATTACTTTCGTTCCACATTTGTTACCTGTAAACAGAGGTATCCTTGCTACTTGTTATGCTCCTTTAAAGAAGGACATTACAATGGAAGAACTAAGAAAGATTTATCAAGATTTCTATAAGGGTGAATATTTTATCAGACTTCTTGATGATGGTCAAGTAGCTGATATTCACAATGTTAAGTACAGCAATTTCTGTGATATTTCTCTTCACCTAGACAAGAGAGCAAACTTGCTTGTTGCAGTAGCTGCCATTGATAATATGGTTAAGGGTGCTGCCGGTCAAGCAATTCAGAATATGAATATTATTTTTGGTTTAGACGAAAAGACAGGTTTGGAAATCGTTCCTCCTGCATTCTAATATTTACAAATACTTCTTTACAAGGCGTAATAATAAATAAAAAATGAGGTATATTTATGGATTTTAGATTTATTGATGGAACTATCACAACTCCTCAAGGCTTTACCGGTGCAGCTATCTGTGGTGGTATCAAAGAGGGTAACACAACTAAGAAAGATATTATGATGGTAAAGTGCGACACTTTGTGTAATGCTGCTGCTGTTTATACAAAAAACCTTGTAAAGTCAGATGCTATCCTAGTAACTCAGGAACATTTGAAAAACGGCAAAGCACAGGCTATTGTTGCTAACAGTGGTAACGCAAATACTTGTAACGCTGATGGTTATAAGAAAGCATCAGATGTTTGCAAACTTTGTGCATCAACACTTAATATTGCCGAAGATGATGTTATTGTTGCATCAACAGGTGTTATCGGTGTGCCACTACCACTTGAACCATTTGAACAGAAACTTTACCTAATGAAGAAAATGATGAGTAGCGAAAATGGCTCTGACTGTGCCGAAGCAATTATGACAACAGATACAGTTAAGAAAGAAATGGCAATGGAAATGTCTATTGACGGCAAAACTGTTACTGTTGGTGGTATTGCTAAGGGCAGTGGTATGATTCATATTAATATGGGTACAATGCTTTCTTTCGTTACAACTGACTGTGCTATCAGCTCAAAAATGTTGGAAGAAGCACTTAAGGAAGCAGTAGAGGACAGCTACAATATGGTTTCTGTTGACGGTGATACTTCTACTAACGATACACTTGCTATTATGGCCAGTGGTAAAGCTGGTAATAAGGAAATCACAACTAAGAATGAAGATTACAAGACATTCGTTGCCGGTTTAACAGAGGCTTTCAAGTCACTTGCAAAGCAACTTGCTAAAGACGGTGAAGGTGCAACAAAGTTACTTATCTGTGATGTTAGTGGAGCTAAAACAAAGAAAGATGCAGTAGGTGTTGCAAAGACAGTTATCGGTTCTTCACTTGTAAAGACTGCTATGTTTGGTGCAGATGCTAACTGGGGCAGAGTGCTATGTGCTATCGGTTACAGTGGTATGGATGTTGACATTAGCAAGGTTAAAGTTACTTTCAAAAGTGAAGGTGGCGAGGTTCTTGTTTGTGAGGACGGTGCCGGTGTTGGCTTTGATGAAGATGAAGCAAAGAAAGTCCTTTCTTGCGATACTGTTATTATCAACATTGAACTTAATGACGGTGAAGGTTTTGCCGAAGCTTATGGTTGCGACTTAACATATGATTATGTAAAAATCAACGGTGACTATAGAACCTGATAATTATAATTTTGATATAAAAAGCAATCCGTTATTATGGGAAGATGATTGTTTTAGAAAAATAAGATAGAGAAAGAAGTTTGAGAAATGGATAGTAGTTTAACAGCAAAAGTGCTTACACAAGCAATGCCATATATTCAGAAATATGCCGGTGAAACAATTGTTGTAAAATACGGTGGCAATGCAATGCTTAACGAAGATTTAAAGGCTGCTGTTATGAGTGACATTGTACTAATGCAACTTGTTGGTGTAAATGTTGTTCTTGTACATGGTGGTGGTCCTGAAATTTCTTCAATGCTAAAACGAGTTGGCATTGAAAGTAAATTCATTAACGGTATGCGTGTTACCGATAAAGAAACAATGGATATTGTTCAGCAAGTTCTAGCCGGTAAGGTAAACAAAAGCTTAACTCAGCACCTTAATCATGCAGGTGGTAAGGCTATTGGTCTTTGTGGTCTTGACAGCAATATGCTTATGGCTGAAAAGATGGTTACAGGTGATGACCTAGGTTATGTTGGCGAAATCACAGAAGTAAACAGTGAAGTTATTAACGATGCTATCAGTGACGGCTATGTACCTATTATTGCTACAGTAGCCGGTGACTATAAGGGTAATGTGTATAACATTAATGCTGATATTGCTGCTGCCCATATTGCATCAAAGATTGGTGCTAAGAAACTTATTCTTATGACTGATATTAGAGGACTACTTCAAGATAAGGATGATGAAGATTCACTTATCTCTGTAGTAAATGTAAGTGAAGTCAGTCAGTTAAAGAGAGAAGGCATCATCAGTGGTGGTATGATACCTAAGATTGATTGTTGTGTTGAGGCAGTTCGTCAAGGTGTATCAAGAGCGCATATTATTGACGGTAGAATTGAACATTCTATTCTTATTGAATTGTTCTCCGATGAAGGTATCGGTACAATGTTCTATTAATAAGGAAATATATATGGATAATTTACAGATTAGAGAAATGACAATTGAAGACTATGATGAGATTTTTGCTCTTTGGCAAGTAACAACAAAGAGAGCCTTGTCTGATGCCGATAGTAGAGAAAATATTGCAAAGTACCTTGAACACAACAAGGGTATGTCGCTTGTTGGCATAGTTGACGGTAAGATTATTGCTACTGTACTTGCAGGTCATGACGGCAGAAGAGGTTTTATTCATCATATGGCAGTTAGCCCTGATTACCGCAGAATGGGTGTTGGCAGAAGTCTTGCTACTGAGGCTGACAAAAGAATAAAACAAGCCGGCATTAAGAAAACTCACATTTTCTGTTACAAAAACAATCAGCTAGGTCAGCCTTTTTGGAAAGCAATGGGCTTTACAAAGAGGGATGACATTGATGTATTCTCATTTGATTGATAGGATTGATTACAATGGATAATAAAAAGATTAAAGAATTAGATAATGAAAATATTATGCATACATACGGCAGATATGATGTTTGCCTAACTAAAGGTAAAGGTGTATATGCTTATGACGATAATGGTAAGAAATATATTGATGTTTCTTCCGGTATCGGTGTTAACTGTCTTGGTTACTGTGATGACGGTTGGGTAAAGGCAGTTAGTGAACAAGCCGGTACAATTCAGCACATTAGTAACTATTACTACAATAAGGTTGCCGGTGTTCTTGCTGAAAAGCTAACTAAGGCAACAGGTCTTTCAAAGGTATTCTTCGGCAACAGTGGTGCTGAAGCAAATGAATGTGCAATTAAGGTTGCAAGAAAATATTCATTTGATAAGTACGGTAGAGGTAGGGACCATATTATTACTTTGGTAAACAGTTTCCATGGCAGAACTATTGCAACATTGTCTGCAACAGGTCAGGATGTTTTCCATAACTACTTCTTCCCATTTGTAGATGGCTTTGATAATGCTATTGCTAATGATATTGAAAGCCTAAAGAACACTATCACAGACAAAACTTGTGCTGTTATGCTAGAAACAGTTCAGGGTGAGGGTGGCGTAAATATCCTTGACTCTGAATATTTACAACAGGTAAGAAAGATTTGTGATGAAAAGGACATTTTGCTTATTGTTGATGAAGTACAGACAGGTGTTTGCCGTACAGGTAAACTTTATGGTTATATGCACAGTGGCATTAAACCTGATGTTGTAACTTCTGCAAAAGGTCTTGGTGGTGGACTTCCTATTGGCATTTGTATGGTTAACGACAAGCTAAAGGATGTTATGGGTCCATCAACTCACGGTACAACATTTGGCAGTAACCCTGTTGTTTGTGCCGGTGCTAACTATATTATTGATACAGTAAACACTCCTGAATTTATTGAAGAAGTAAATAAGAAGGGTACTTACTTTAAAGAAAAACTAGAAAAAATCAAAGGTGTTAAGTCAGTTCGTCAACAAGGCTTAATGATTGGTATTGAAGTTGAGGGTAATGCAGGTGATATTGCAAAGAAATGTACAGAAAACGGTCTTCTTGTAATCACTGCAAAAACATTACTAAGAATGTTGCCACCACTAAATATTAAGTATAAAGAAATTGATGAAGCACTTGCTATACTAAAGAAGGTAATGGAGGAATAAAGGATGAAGCATTTATTAACACTTGAAAGTCTATCAACAGAAGAAATTAAGGATATTCTTAACCTTGCTGATCAGCTAAAGTATGAACTAAAGCATGGTATTGAACATCATCACCTAAAGGGTAAAACACTGGGTATGATTTTTGAAAAGTCATCAACAAGAACAAGAGTTTCTTTTGAAACAGGTATGTATCAGCTAGGTGGCCACCCACTATTCTTGTCATCAAATGATTTACAAATTGGCAGAGGTGAACCTGTAGAAGATACTGCAAGAGTTCTTTCAAGAATGTTAGACGGTATTATGATTCGTACATTTGCTCAGGCAGAAGTTGATGCACTTGCTGAATACGGTTCAATCCCTGTTATCAACGGTCTAACAGACTATTGCCACCCATGTCAGGTACTGGCTGACCTTATGACAATTCGTGAATTTAAGGGTAAGCTAAAGGGTCTTAAGTTAGCATTTATCGGTGACGGTAACAATATGGCTAACTCACTTATTGTTGGTTGCTTAAAGTGTGGTATGAGCGTTGCTATTGCTTGTCCTAAGGGTTATGAACCTCCAAAGAACATTCTTGACTTTGCAGACAATTACCCTGGTATGTTTGAAATGACAACAGACCCTCTAAAGGCTGCTGAAAATGCTGATGTTGTATATACTGATGTATGGGCATCAATGGGTCAGGAAGAAGAAAAGGCCATTCGTGAAAAGGCATTTGCCGGTATTCAGATTAATGCTGAACTAATGGAAAAGACAAACAAGGATTGTATGGTTCTACACTGCCTACCTGCTCATAGAGGTGAAGAAATTACTGCCGATGTTTTTGAAGCTCATGCTGATGAAATCTTTGAAGAAGCAGAAAACAGACTTCATGCTCAAAAGGCTGTTATGGTTAGACTAATGGCTGACAAACAACCTGAATAATCAACTAAATTTGACTTTATGGTGTGGATTTGATATAATCTATCCACACCAAAATGATAGGATTTGAATTTATGATTAAAGACATTCAAAAGCAGATTTTAAAATTAAAAGAAGAAAATGATGTGTGTATTCTTGCACACTCATATATGGCTCAGGAGATTAAGGAAATTGCCGATTTTACAGGTGACAGTTATGCACTTGCAGTAAAATCAGCTAAAGTACCACAGAAAACAGTTATTATGTGTGGTGTTCGCTTTATGGCAGAAACAGTAAAGATTCTTGCTCCTGAAAAGAAAGTTATCCTAAGCAACCCTGATGCCGGTTGTCCAATGGCAGAACAGATGGATAAGGAAACTATTTCTCTTGTAAAGGAACAGTATCCTGACTATGCAGTTGTTGCATACATAAATACCACTGCAAGTTTAAAAACTATATGTGATGTATGTGTTACATCATCTTCAGCTGTCGAGATTTGTAAGAAGTTAGATGCTGACAAGATTTTGTTTATTCCTGACTGTAATCTAGGTTCTTATGTTGCAAAGCAAGTACCTGAAAAGGAATTTAAACTTCTTCATGGTGGTTGCCCAACTCACGCAAAGATTTCTGAAAGTAAGCTACTTGAGGCTATGGAGAAACACCCAAATGCAAAGGTGCTTGTTCATCCTGAATGTCAGCCTGATGTTGTACAACATGCTGATTATGTTGGTTCAACTTCCGGTATTGTTAATTTTGTTAAGCAGAGTGAGGACAAGGAATTTATTATTGGTACAGAAATTTCTATTGCTGAAGAGTTACAGTATGCTTGTCCTGATAAGCAGTTCTACCCAATGTCAAAAGACTTAATCTGTCCTAATATGAAAGCAACTACGCTAATGGATGTTTATGGTTGCTTAAAGGGTACATTTGGTGATGAAATCACAATGGACGAAGAAAAGCGTTTACAGGCTAAAAAATGTATTGATGAAATGATAAGGTTAGGCTAATGAAAAAGGCTATAATTGCAATGAGTGGCGGCGTTGATTCCAGCGTCGCAGCTTTTATTATGAAAGAAAAAGGTTATCATATCATTGGTGTTACAATGAAACTTTATGATAACGATGACATCGGCATTGATACAGAGAGAACTTGTTGTTCACTTTCTGATATTGAAGATGCAAGAAGTGTTTGCTATAAGCTAGGTGCACTTTATTATGTTTTCAACTTCAAGGCTGATTTTAAAGAAAAAATAATAGATGATTTTATTCATACTTATGAAAACGGTGGTACTCCAAACCCTTGTATCCGTTGTAACAGATACCTAAAGTTTGATAAGCTAATGCACCGTATGAAAGAGTTACAGTATGACTATGTTGTTACAGGTCACTATGCAAGAATTGAGAAGAAAGGTGACAGATATATCCTAAAGAAAGCAGTTGACCTTTCTAAGGACCAAAGTTATGTTCTTTACAATATGACTCAAGAACAACTTGCTCATGTTCAGTTCCCATTAGGTGAAATGGAAAAAAGTGAAACTCGTAAAATCGCAGAAGAAAACGGCTTTATCAATGCTGATAAAAAGGATAGTCAGGATATTTGCTTTGTGCCAAATGGTGACTATGCTGCATTTATTGAGGACTATACAGGCAAAAAGTATCCTGAGGGCGACTTTGTAGATACAAGTGGTAATGTACTAGGTAAGCATAAGGGTATTATCCGTTATACTATCGGTCAAAGAAAAGGCTTAGGCCTTGCTTTGCCTTGCCCTATGTATGTTAAGGAAAAGAATCTTAAGGATAACAAAGTTGTACTTTGCCTAAATGATGAACTGTTTTCTAAGGAACTTTATGCTAATGATTTTAACTGGGTATCTATTGAAGAACCAAAGGAAGAAATCCGTTGTAAGGCTAGAATCCGTTACAACCAAAAGGAACAACCTGTTACTGCAAAGGTAATGGAAGACGGTAAAGTTAAGGTTACCTTTGATGAAAGCCAAAGAGCAATTTGCAAAGGACAGGCAGTTGTACTTTATGATGGTGATGTTGTTCTTGGTGGTGGAACAATTCTATAATTAGGTTGACAATTACCCATAGGTTAACAATTGTTAACAATAATCAATATTAAGGTTGACAATATTATAATTATGAGTTATAATACTCCTTGTGATATACACAGGGGGTATTTTTTATGAAGAACAATAAAATATTTGATATGGTAGTATGTGCATTATTTGCTGCTATCTGTTGTATCTTTTCAATCATCACTATTCCAATTGGTATGGTACCGGTTTCACTTGGTATTTTGGCAGTAGTATTTACAGCAGTAGTACTTGGTCCTGTAAAAGGTCTAATCTCTGTTGTTGTTTACTTACTATTAGGTTTATTCTTACCACTGTTTAGTGGTGGACAGACAGGCCTATCTACATATGCTAATATTACCGGTGGTTATGTTTGGTCTTACCTAATTGTTGTAGTTGTTGTTGGTTTGATTTGTAAAATTCCAACCAAGAATAAAGCACTTGAAATTATTGTTAGTATTTTAGCTTGTGCAGTTGGTGTTGTAATTTGTTACGCTTGTGGTACAATTCAGTTTATGGCTATTACAAAGTATGACTTAAATGCTTCTTTGGCAGCTTGTGTAATTCCATTCCTACCATTTGACGCAATCAAGTGTGTTATTGCCGGTGTGGTTGGCCCTTTACTAAAAATAGCACTTAGAAAATCAGGCTATATGAAATAATCGTTATTCTACCTTGGTAGTAAAATATTCATCAATCCCTTTGAAGAAAAGACCGATTTTTATCGGTCTTTTTCCTTGAAATTTTATATAATTAATGTTATAATCACTTTACTATTTAAGCATATAATGTATTATAAACTAGCAAGTTGTTTATACAACCGGGCCAAAGGGCAACAGAATTTTCTGTGGGACAGTTTTTACTGCCCCACTTTTTTATTATATATTGAAATGAGATGATTTTATGGAAAGTACTGAGGAAAGAAACAGAGCAAAGGTAGGCAAGTTAGCCGGTATAGTGGGAATAATCTGTAACTTTGCTTTAGCCGGTGGTAAGTTTGTTGTAGGTACACTTGTTTCTTCAATGTCAATTATTGCAGATAGTGTCAACAACCTTTCTGATGCAGCAAGTTCAATTGTCACTTTACTGGGCTTTAAGTTAGCAGAAAAACCGGCTGATAAGAAACACCCATTTGGTCATGCAAGGTTTGAATATTTAGCAAGTTTAACTGTAGCAGTAATGATTTTTGTTATTGGCTTTGAACTTGCAAAAAGTTCTGTAGAAAAAATAATTTCACCAACTCCTGTAAAATTTTCTCTGGTCACAATACTAGTGCTTGTAGTTTCAATTCTTGTGAAACTGTGGATGACATTATTTTATAAGAAAAAGGGTAAACAAATCCATTCCACAACATTACTTGCAACAAGTGCCGACAGTAGAAATGATGTGTTAACAACTACTTGTGTACTTATTGCAATGGTTGTGGAATTACTGACAAAGTGGCAGATAGATGGAATTATGGGTGCTTTGGTGTCACTGTTTATTTTGTATAATGGAATAGGACTTATTAGACAAACAATCTCACCACTACTAGGTGAAGAGGCTACTCCTGAATTTAGGAAAGAAATTATTGATTTCGTTAATTCATATGACAAGGTGTTAGGTTGTCACGACTTAATGATTCACGATTATGGTCCTGCAAAAAGATATGCAACTATACATGTTGAAGTGGATAAGGATGAAGACCCTATGAATTGCCACGATACAATAGACAGAATAGAAAGACAATGCCTGAAGAAATTTGGTATTCATATGGTTGTACACTATGACCCTATTGTTACCGATGATTTAAAAGCTGAAAAGTTGCAACTGAAAATTATGGAGTGCTTAAAGTCAAAGGACAGTAGGCTTTCAATCCATGATTTTAGAATTGCCAATTGCAGTAGTGGTACACTTCTTGTATTTGATTTAGTTTTACCGGAAGATATGATGAGTCAAGGCAATCAAATAAAAGATTATATCTTACATTCAATTAATAAAGGTAAGTCAAAATACCTACTTGATGTTACCTTTGATATAGATACAAATGATTAATAGGGAAAGGTGATGTTGATGGTTAGTAATATTCTTTACTATAAAGGCTACTATGGAAAGATTGAATATAGTGCTGAAGATAAAGTGATTTATGGGAAAATAATGGGTATACATTCATTGATTAGCTTTGAAAGTGAAAGTGCAACTGATATTGAAACTGAATTTCATAATGCAGTTGATGACTACCTTTCATATTGTGAAGAAGAAGGCATTGAGCCTGAAAAAACTATCTTAATGGAAGATTAAGTTCACATTTCTGAAAACTTTCAAATAAAATAATATTTAGATAAAAAGAAAGGCTGAAACTTTAATAAGTTTCAGCCTTTTATGTTGAGTATTAAATTCTAGTTTAAGTTTAATAAAATGTAATTTTTAGTTTAATGCAATAAATTGGAATTAAAACAGAAAATTAAAAAATTAAAAATTTAAACATTAAATCTAAATAGAACTACATCGCCGTCTTTCATAACATAGTCCTTACCTTCTGAACGAACAAGACCTTTTTCTTTACAAGCAGTCATACCACCATTTTCGATAAGGTCATCATAAGAAACAACTTCTGCTCTGATGAAACCTCTTTCAAAGTCTGTGTGGATTTTACCGGCAGCTTGAGGAGCTTTTGTACCCTTAGTGATTGTCCAAGCTCTAACTTCAGGTTTACCGGCAGTTAGGTAAGAGATTAGTCCAAGTAGTGAGTAACATTCCTTGATAAGTCTGTCAAGACCACTTTCTTCAAGACCTAGATCAGAAAGGAACAGTTCCTTTTCTTCCTTGTCCATATCAACAATATCCATTTCAATCTGTGCACAGATTGGTAGTACTGCTGCGTGTTCTTCACTTGCAATATCTCTAACTGTTTGTAGCATTTTGTTGTCCTGAATACCGTTAGTAAAGTCATCTTCACTCATATTTGCAGCGTAGATAATTGGCTTTGTTGTAAGTAAAGCAACTTCCTTTAGCCATTCTTCCTGTTCTTCTGTTGTTTCAACAGTTCTTGCACTTTTACCTTTGTTTAGTGTGTCAAGAACTTCCTCAAAGAAGTCAATCTGTGGTTGTAGGCTCTTGTCACCTTTAAGTGCCTTTTTAAGTCTATCAATCTTTCTTGTTACCATTTCTACATCAGAAAGGATAAGCTCAATGTCAATTGTTTCAATATCTCTTGCAGGGTCAACAGAACCCTCAACATGGATAATGTCATCATTTTCAAAACATCTTACAACATGAACAATAGCGTCACATTCACGAATATTGGAAAGGAACTTGTTGCCAAGACCTTCACCCTTTGATGCACCCTTTACCAGACCGGCAATATCAACAAATTCAATTGTTGCCGGTGTGATTTTATCCGGATTATACATTTCTGCTAGTTTGTCAATACGCTTATCAGGTACTGCTACAACACCAACATTTGGTTCAATAGTACAGAACGGATAGTTTGCGCTCTGTGCTCCTGCATTAGTGATAGCATTGAAAAGTGTACTTTTACCTACATTAGGTAAGCCTACAATTCCTAATTTCATTGTTTTTCTCCTTTTATATTGTATTGAATTAATTTATCAGATGATGTATTATTATACCATAGAAATTCTAATTATACAATGATAATCATTAATTGGAGGTTTAATTATGGAAAATTTTGTAATAGAAAAAGTTGTAACAGAGGATATGTTGGCAGTAAATGTTGGTTCAGGTAGCCTAAGAGTATTAGCTACACCAACTGTTGTTGCACTTATGGAAGAAGCATCAACAAAACTTGCCGATACTTTTCTTGATGAGGGTTTAACTACTGTTGGTACAATGGTAGAAATTCAGCACATCAGTCCTTCACCAATCGGTGCAAAGATTAAAGTGGAAAGTAAGCTAATCAGCAATGACGGTAGGTCATTTAAGTTTGAAGTTACTGCTTATGATAATGCCGGTATGATTGCAAACGGTACTCACAACAGAGTATCTGTAAAAAGTGAAAAGTTCCAGAAAAAGGCAGATGAAAAGTTTGAGTAAGTATGATATTATTTTGTTTGACTTAGACGGTACAATTTCCGAAAGTGCTACAGGTATTCGTTATAGTCTTGAAAAAACTATAGAGCAAATCGGTTGTGACACATTTGATACAAGCAATTATAAGTTGTATATAGGTCCACCACTACTTGATACTTTCACAAATCTTTGTCATCTAAGTGGAAAATCTGCCGAAGATGCAGTTGAGGTTTACCGTCATTATTATGATACTGAGGGTAAGCTGATGAATAAGCCTTATAAAGGCATAAAAGAAACTTTATTGGAAATTAAATCAACCGGTGTTAAGGTTGCAGTTGCTACCTCTAAGTATGAAAAATTTGCAGAAGAAATTGTTGAGAACTTAGGTTTAACAGAATGTTTTGATGCAGTATGTGGCTCTTTAGCCGATGGTAGCAGAAAAGATAAAAAGGATATTATTCCTTATGCAGTAGATAGATTAGGAAAAGATTTTAACAGTAAAATCGCTATGGTAGGGGATACTTATTTTGATGCAAAAGGTGCTAGGCTTTGTAATGTTGACTTTGTTGGTGTACTTTATGGCTATGGTGACAAAGAGTCAATGGAAAATGAAGGTGCTACTGTATTTGCAGAAACTACGGAAGATTTAAAAAATTATTTACTATAACATTTTATAGCAAGTCCTTGCATATGTATTTTATATGGAATACGGAAGGACTGATAAAATGTTTGTACTAACAGTAAAAACAAAGATTAATAACAAAAAGAAATTTTTATTTATGTGTGCTTTTGGGCTGATACTGATTTTGGCAGTAGTGTTTGTGTCTTGTGACAACACACCTAAAAGTGCATATTGTAAAGAAATAGGTGAGTATTCTCTCAGCTTTTCAACAAGTAATGATAAAAAAACTTTCTTGTCTTACTTTAATGTTACCGGACAACCTGTTACTATTGATAATGTGAGAATACCGGAAAACTTCAACTCTACATACGAAAGATATAATAAGATACAAAAAGCTATGGGTCTTGACCTAAATAACTTTAAGGGAAAGACCACTAAGCGTTACGTTTATAAAGGAAAGGACAACTACTTTGTTTCTATACTTACTTATAAAGGTAAGGTGGTAGGTTGTCACAAATCTAAGGAACTTTATGGAAGTGATTTTGTATCTTTGCTAAAGGAGTAAAATGAGAATTGATAAATTCCTTGTGTCACAAAACATTTGCACAAGAAAAGAAGCACAAAAACTGGTTAGAAAAGGACTAGTAAAAATTGATGGTGAAATTATAAAAAAGCCTGAAACTAAACTTGACCCTAATGTAAATAAGGTTACTGTAGATGGCAAAGATATTTCTTATCAAGAATATGTGTATATTATAATGAACAAGCCTAAGGGTTATATCTCTGCCAGTAATGATAAAAATGCAGAAACTGTTGTTGACCTTGTGCCAAAGGAAATGAAAAGGAAAAATCTTTTTCCGGCAGGAAGACTTGATAAAGATACTACAGGTATGTTGATTATTACTGATGATGGTGACTTTGCCCATAGAATGTTGTCCCCTAAAAAGCATGTTGAAAAGGTGTACAAAGCAACCCTTGACGGTGAAGTTACAGATGAAATGGTAGAGAACTTCAGGAAGGGTATTTCTTTCTATGACGGAACACTTTGTCTATCGGCAAAATTACTTCCAAACAAGGAAAATCCCCATATTGCAAGGGTAATTATACGAGAAGGCAAGTATCATCAGGTAAAAAAGATGTTTTTAACACAGGGATTAACAGTAAGAGACCTACACAGAGAGCAAATCGGTATGCTAAAATTGCCCAAAGATTTAGCCCCGGGTGAATGTAGATTTATGCAAGAGGATGAGAAGCGTAATATATTTTTGTAAGTTATAAACAAAAAATATGAACATTTTTTATATGTGTGGCTTTTTGCCTAAAATCTTGCGTTAATATTTAGTCAAAAATATAGTAGCCAAATCAACAAAAAAATGATATACTACATTATGATATACGAAACTATTGGTGAGGAATGGTAAAATCCTTGCTTATTTATACAGGGAGGTTATAGTTAGTATGGCAAATGTATCTTTAAGACACGTTTATAAAATCTATGACGGTGGTGTAACTGCTGTTACAGATTTTAACCTAGAAATCGAAGACAAAGAATTTATTATTTTGGTTGGTCCTTCAGGTTGTGGTAAGTCAACAACTCTAAGAATGATTGCCGGTCTAGAAGACATCAGTAAGGGTGAACTTTACATCGGCGATATGCTAGCAAATGACGTAGCACCAAAGGATAGAGATATTGCAATGGTATTCCAGAACTATGCTCTATATCCACATATGACAGTTTATGATAATATGGCATTTGGTCTAAAGCTAAGAAAGACACCAAAGGAAGAAATCAAGGAAAGAGTTCAGGAAGCTGCAAGAATTCTTGGTATTGAACAGTACCTAGACAGAAAGCCTAAGGCTCTATCAGGTGGTCAGAGACAGAGAGTTGCTCTTGGTCGTGCTATCGTTCGTGACCCTAAGGTATTCCTACTTGACGAACCACTATCTAACTTGGACGCAAAGCTACGTGCACAGATGCGTACAGAAATTTCTAAGCTATATCAGAGACTAGGTACAACATTTATCTATGTTACTCATGACCAGACAGAAGCTATGACAATGGGTACTAGAATCGTTGTTATGAAAGACGGTTTCATTCAGCAGGTTGATACACCTCAGCATCTATATGATTTACCTTGCAACGAATTCGTTGCAGGTTTCATCGGTTCACCTCAGATGAACTTTATTGATGCAACTCTTGCTAAGAAGGGCAATCAGATTTGTGCTGAATTTGCAGGTCATAGCATTCCACTACCTGCAAACAAGAACGAAGGTGGCAAGCTGGACGCTTATGTTGGCAAGGCTGTTAGAATCGGTATCCGTCCTGAACATGTACATGACGAAGCTGAACACCTAGAAAGACTAACAGAAAGTGTTCTTGAAGCTAATGTTGATGTTACAGAACTTATGGGTGCAGAAATTTACCTATATGTTAACATTGAAGGTATTCCAATTATCGCTAGAGTTGAACCAACTTCAAAGGCTCAGCCTGGTGACAAGATCAAGATTGCATTTGAAACTGAAAAGATTCATGTATTTGATCCTGAAACAGAAAAGACTATCACTAACTGATAACTTGATATTTATAACCCCCTCATTTGAGGGGGTTTGTTGTTATAATAAAAATTTTCTTTGTTAAGCATAACACAGAAATCACCACAGAAAAATTACTAAAACGGACAAATTGGTAAAAATGTATCACGAATATACCCACAAAATAGGGTGATTTGTGATTTTAGTGAAAATTCTCCCTGAAAATTGAAAATAAATATTGCAATTTTCTGAGTTTTTGTGTAAAATGTATATGATGAACAATATAATTATATGACTTGTAACGAAAGCGTTAGTCATTATCACCATATAATCAGGGAGGAAAATAATATGTCAAATAGACTCTTTCAAGGAGTAATACACCAAATGAGAGATACCATTGATAGAACAATCGGTATTGTTGATGAAACATCAGTAGTTATTGCTTGTTCAGAACTTGGCAGAATTGGTGAAGTAAACGAAAGTATAAATGCCGAAACATTGTCATCTACTGTTCCTTATGTTATTAACGGATATACATACAAATCATTTGGAGCAAACCAAAGACCAGAGTATGCAGTCTTTGTTTCCGGTACAGATGAGGCAGCCCAAAGATATGCGGGCCTTTTGGCTATTTCCCTGAATTCTATTAAGCAGTATTATGATGAAAAGTATGATAGAAGCAATTTTATCAAAAGTGTTATCCTAGATAATATCCTACCGGGGGATATTTATCTAAAGGCAAGAGAACTTCACTTTAACTCAGAAGTTACAAGAGTTGTTATGTTAATCAGAATTACATCCAAGACAGATATTTCTGCTTATGATGTTCTTCAAAACCTATTCCCGGATAAGTCTAAGGACTTTATAATTAACATTAACGAAACTGAGATTGCTCTTGTTAAGGAACTAAAGCCGGGTATTAAAGAAAAGGACCTAGAGAAGTTAGCAGGTTCTATTGTTGATACACTTTCTTCTGAATTCTATACTCATTGTACAGTTGGTATCGGTACTATTGTAATGGGTATCAAGGATTTGGCTCATTCATTTAAGGAAGCACAGGTTGCCCTTGAAGTTGGAAAGGTATTTGATAACGAAAGAACTATTGTCAGCTATGATAACCTTGGTATTGCAAGACTTGTTTATCAGCTACCAACTACTCTTTGTGAAATGTTCCTAAAGGAAGTTTTCAAGAAAGGCTCAATTGACAGTCTTGACCAAGAAACTTTGTTCACAATTCAGAAGTTCTTTGAAAACAACCTAAATGTTTCTGAAACATCAAGAAAGCTATTTGTTCACAGAAACACACTTGTTTACAGACTTGAAAAAATCAAGAAGTTAACCGGTCTTGACCTAAGAGAATTTGAAGATGCAATCGTCTTTAAAGTAGCATTAATGGTAAGAAGATACCTAGATGCTAACCCTACAAAATACTAAAATTAATAAGGACTCGCTTCTCAAATTCATTTGTGGAGCGAGTTTTGTACACATTGGTAAATAACATTTGTTACCATTTTGGAGAGATTTTTTTATGATAGAATTTAAAAATGTATCAAAGGACTACCCTTCAGGTACTCATGCGTTGCATAATATCAACCTAAAGATTAACAACGGTGACTTTGTGTTTGTTGTTGGTTCTTCCGGTGCCGGTAAGAGTACATTCCTAAAGCTAATTATGGCTGAAGAAAAGTTGACAAAAGGTGAAATTGTTGTTGATGGAATCAGAATGAGTAAGCTTAAGAGAAGAAAAGTTCCTTTCTTAAGAAGAAAGATGGGGATTGTTTTCCAGGACTTCCGTTTGATTGAGAAGATGACAGTTTACGATAATGTTGCTTTTGCTATGAGATGTGTTGGTGCATCTAACAAAACAATCAAAACTCGTGTTCCTTATATCCTAAAGCTAGTTGGTCTTGGCAGTAAGATTAAGAGTAAGCCTAACCAGCTTTCCGGTGGCGAACAACAGAGAGTTTCACTTGCAAGAGCTTTAGTAAATAACCCTGAGATTATCATTGCCGATGAACCTACAGGTAATGTTGATCCTGAAATGTCACATGAAATTATTGACCTGCTTTCTGAAATCAATAAGCAAGGTACAACAATCATTATCGTTACCCATGAACATGACCTTGTTAAGGAATTTGGCAAGAGAGTTATTGAAATTCATAAGGGTAAGATTATTCACGATACAAAGCTTGAGCGTAAGTCTGCTGAAGATATTGAGCTTATGTCATCATATGATCAGGAAATTTCCGATGATGAACTTAGCCCACTTCTAAAGATTGACCAAGAGTCACCTGAAGAAGTACAGGAACTACCTGTTCAGAAGCTAAGAATGTTAAACAAGATGGCAGAAGAATATACTACACCTAAGAAGCCTAAGACTAAGGTTGAAGAGGCTGTTGAAAACATTGACAAGATTGTTGAAGAAATCGAAACAGATGACAGAGAGGACTTAATCCATACAGTAACTCTTGATCCGGCAAAAATTAAGAGAATTATTGCTGCCGATAGAGAGAAAAAGGAAAAGGATGCTCAGGTAGATTCTGTTATTGATTCACTAAGGTAAAATAGAAAAGGAAATGTAAAAATGAAGCTTAGTAATTTAGGTTATTTAATCAAAGAAGGTATCAGAAATATCTGGTCAAATAGAATGATGAGCCTTGCTTCCATTGGTGTTCTTTTATCTTGCCTTGTACTGACAGGTGCTGCTGTTATGGCATCCTTAAATGTTAAAACAATTGTTGACAAAGTTGGGGATAGCAACGAAACAACTGTTTATATGGAAGATAAAGCAACTGATGCAGAAATCACTAATGCCGGAAAACAAATGGAAGGCTTAAGTAATGTTACTTCTGTTTCTTTCTTCCCTAAGGAAGAGGCTATTAAGGACTATAAGGATGTTCTTGGTGACAAGGTTTTTGCTGAAATGGAAGGTGACGGTAATCCACTTCCTGATGCTTATAAGGTTACTGTTAAGGACTTATCAAAATATGAGAGTACGGTAAAGCAAATCCAAAATATTAAGGGGGTTGCTACTGTATCATCTCAAACCGATGTTGCAGATAAATTAACAAGTCTAAACAAGATTATACAGATTCTTTCTGTTGCAATTGTTTTGGCACTTGTAATTATTTCACTGTTTATTATTTCTAATACAATTCGTATGAGTATGTATGCCAGAAGATACGAAATCAGTATTATGAAGTCTGTTGGTGCAACAGATACATTTGTTAGAATACCGTTCCTTGTTGAAGGTATTATTATTGGTGCATTGTCCGGTGTTATTTCAACATTTGGTTTAATGCTCATTTATGATTTGATTATAGAAGCATTGCAGTATGTAGTACCATTTAAGGCAATAACATTCAACTCAGTAATGTGGCCATTCCTTGGTGCATTTATTATTGCAGGTGTATTTGTTGGTATTTTAGGTGGTCTTATCAGTATTGGTAAGTACCTAAAGAAAGAAGGTTCAATTATCCTTGGTTGGTAATTGACTTTATCTCTGAAAGGAGTATAGCAATGAAAAAAGAGATAATCTCGGCGATATTGGCTTTGACTGTAGTTGGTGGCACATTTGCTATTGGTGCAAAGGTACAGCCTAGTACAGTTGTTGCTCAAGACTCTATTTCTGAACTTGAACAAAGACAGGCTGAACTAAGGCAAAAGTCAGAACAATATCAGAAAGAATTAGAGAAAAACAACAGTAAGATTGCTAAGACAAAGCAGTATCAAAAGACTTTGCTTAACAGAATTGATGCTGTTAGTGATGAAATTGTTGTAAGCCAAGAGAAAATTACAACACTTAACAATCAAATTTCAGCTAAGACAAAGAAAATCAAGAAACTAAATAGCGATATTAGTTCAAGAACAAATACTCTAAGAAAGAGAATCAAGACTATCTATATGTCAGGTGATGTTAGTTCTCTGGAAATTATCCTAGGTGCTAAGGACTTTAGTGATTTTCTTGATAAAGTTGAACTTGTTAGAAATGTAAGTAACTTTGACGAAAAGTTAATTTCTGATATTGAAACAGATATGAAAACTGTTAAGTCAGAAAAAGCTGCTTTAGTAAAGGATAAGGCAAAACAAGTTAAAGAAAAGAAAAATCTACAGGCTAAACAAGCTGACTTGCAGTCTGTTGTTGATGAAAACAGTAAAGTGTTAAACACTCTTTATACTCGTAACAAAAAGCAAGAGGCTGCTATTAAGGCTAATAACGGTGCTTTGAATGGTATTGATGACCAAATCCAATCATACTACGAAAAACAGGCTAAGAAGGCTGCTGCAAAGGCTAGAAAGAACAACTCAAGCACTGGTTCTAATGGCGGTTCAAACGACAATGGTTCTTCCAACAATGGTGGTGGCAGTTATACACCTGTAACACCATCAGGTTCAGGCTACACATGGCCTGTACCGGGACATACTGCACTTTCATCAGTATTCGGTGAGGACAGAGGTACTTATGGTCACGGTGCTATTGATATTTCAGACGGTAGCATTATGGGTGCAACAGTAGTTGCTGCTGACTCAGGTAGAGTTGTTGTTTCCAATAACTCTTGTACACATAACTGGGGTAAGTCCGGTTCTTGTGGCTGTGGTGGTGGCTACGGCAACTATGTATGGATTGACCATGATAACGGTAAATGTACAATCTACGGTCATCTTACAAGAGCAGTTGTAAGTCAAGGTTCTTATGTTTCAAAGGGTCAGGTTATCGGTTATGTAGGCTCTACAGGTTGGTCAAGTGGTCCTCATCTACACTTTGAATGTAGAATTAACGGTACAAAATATGACCCAATGTCAGAGTTCTGATTATGAGCAATAGAAGAGAAAGACGACCTGTTAAAAAGGGTGTACCACTAGGGGTTACTGTTACAATTGCAGCAATTTGTTCTGCTATTGCTTTTTCCGGTGCTTATGTTTATGCAATGCATACCTTTAATTCAAAGGTAACTGACTTAAACGAAAAGCAGAGAATGTTTACAAAACTTTATGAGGTTGACTCAGCAGTTAGAGAGAACTACAAAGGTTCAATTGATGAAGAAACTTTGAGAGAGTCTTTATCCTCTACATATGTTAAAAGTGTTGATAATGACAACATTCTTTATGTTCCGGAAAGTGACTATAATGAAGGTAAATACAGTAAGGACTACAAGAGTTTCAAAATTTCTGACGGTTCATATGTGCTAATTAAAAAATCTTCATTAAAAAATAATTAGTTCAACAAAATAAGCATAATTTTTCCCTCTTTGCATACTATTATAGAAATAGCGCAAAGGGGGATTTTCTTTGTTAACAACATTTAGAATTGAAAAAAGGAACCTAAAAGGATTGAAAAAATTAGTAAAGCCATTTATAAAGGATAAGTTACTTGAAGATTATGGGGAAGAAAAAAACCTTATTATCCGTCAGATGGTTTACATAAGCTATAACGACAAAATTAATTGGAAAGTTGTAAAGAACAGAGCAGGTTATCAATCAAAGTGTTTAGTGTGCAGTGAGAATATTTCTTTCCCAATAAACTCCAGATTACAAAGATTTGTTGACAGTACATTTTCAAAGATTATGACTAATAACTTTGCATTGTCACTACTGAAAACAATGGAAAATCCGGAGAAATTGAAAATTGTATATTACGATATTGACGGAAACAATAAATATTTTTTAAATGAACTTTGTAAGTTAACTGATAATTTTATTGTAGTGACAGTTAACAAGAAAAAGTACAAGGAAATTTCCGATAAATTGATGGATGAAATGGGTGTCAGTTTAGTTTATACCGACCGACTTTCAAGAATGAAAGATGCTGACCTTGTAATTGCTCCAACTCAAATCAGAAAAATTCTTGATTTAAACAGTAAAGCTATTGTGCTAACAAGTGAAAGACCTTGCTTTGATATGAATGCACAATGCTACTATGGATATAGTGTTGAAATTCCGGAAAATTTAGAAAAATACCGTCCTAAGGATATGGACAGTTTGTACTTTGCATCAGCTTTATTTTCAAAAGGTAGGCAACATTATATGGCTGAACTTATCCCTAAAACAACTTATAACGAAAATTGTACCTGTACGGTGAAAAGTATGGGAAAATATCTTGCTAAAGCAGTGGTTTAGGGGATTGACATAATCCTTATTAATGATATAATAAAATAGTATATTTATTTGAAAAAGGATGTGTTTTTAATGGCAAAGCAGGTTATGCTTACAGAAGAAGGCCTTAAAAAATTAGAGGCTGAACTTGAAGTCCTTAAAGGCGAAAAAAGAACTGAAATCGCAGAAAAAATCAAGGTTGCTCGTTCATATGGTGACCTTTCTGAAAACTCAGAATATGATGATGCAAAAAATGAACAGGCTATTCTTGAAGCTAGAATTGCAGATATTGAAGCAAGCCTTAAAAATGCAGTTATTATTGATGAAAGCGAAATCAGCAATGATAAAGTACATCTAGGTAGTACAGTAAAAATTAAAAATCTTGCTAACGATATGGAAATGACTATTCGTATTGTTGGTTCAAACGAAAGTGACCCTAAGAAGCTACAGATTTCTGATGAAAGTCCTGTTGGTATGGGACTTCTAGGCAAGTCAATTGATGATGTTGCAGAAATCGAAACTCCAGGTGGCGTTGTAGCTTACAAGGTAATGGAAATTTCAAGATAACTTAGATTAAATTGATAATTAAGGGCAGTTCTTGATACTGCCTTTTATTATGGAAAGGAAATAAAAAATGGGTGAACAGAATAACCAGAACAAGAACAACGGTGGTGACCTATTAAAGGTTCGCCGTGACAAGTTAGCAGAACTACAGGCTGCCGGTAACGACCCTTATATGGTCAATACTTCAGCCAGAGATACACTAAACAAAGATATTTCAGATAACTTTGAAAAATACGAAAACCAGACAGTAACAATTGCCGGTAGAATTATGTCTAAGCGTGGCAAAGGTAAGGTTATGTTTATGGATGTATATGACCGTACAGGCAAAATGCAGGTTTTCGCAAAGTTTGATGACCTTGGTGAAGAAACATACAAAGGTCTTAAAAAGTGGGATATTGGCGATATTATGGAATGTACAGGCTTTGTTTTCAAAACAAAGATGGGCGAAGTTTCTGTTCACGCAACAGGTGTTAAGCTTCTTTCAAAGTCACTTCTTCCACTACCTGAAAAGTATCATGGCTTAAAGGATGTTGACCTAAGATACCGTCAGCGTGAAGTTGATCTAATTATGAATCCTGAAGTTAAGGAAACATTTATCAAGAGAGGTAAAATTGTTTCTACTATCCGTAACATTATGGATAGCAAGGGCTTTGTTGAAATTGAAACTCCAACACTAAACACAATTCCGGGTGGTGCATCAGCAAGACCATTCGTAACTCACCATAACACACTTGACATTGATATGTATATGAGAATTGCAACAGAAATTCCTCTAAAAAGACTTATCATCGGTGGTATGGAAAGAGTTTATGAAATCGGTAGAATTTTCCGTAACGAAGGTATGGACCCAAGACATAACCCTGAATTTACTACTATCGAACTATATCAGGCATATACAGACTATAACGGTATGATGGATATTACCGAAGAACTTATCAACAAGTCTTGTATGGCTGTTAACGGTACAGAAGATATTACATACGGTGATTATGAAATTTCTCTAAAAGCTCCATTTAAGAGAATTACAATGATTGATGCAGTTAAAGAACAGACCGGCGTTGACTTTGGTGAATTTATGGGCGACACAGAAAAGGCTAAGGAAGTTGCAAAGGAACTTAAGCTGGAGGTTAAGCCAACTGATACTTGGGGTAATGTTCTTGCTGAAGCATTTGATGAATATGTAGAGGATAAGCTAATTCAGCCTACATTCGTAATTGACTATCCGGTAGAAATTTCTCCTTTAACAAAGAGAAAGAAAGATAACCCACTACTAGTAGAAAGATTTGAGATTTTCGTAGCAGGTGGTGAACTTGCTAACGCATATACAGAGCTTAATGACCCAATTGACCAGAGAGGTCGTTTTGAACATCAGATGATGCTTCGTGAAAATGGTGATGAAGAAGCTAATATGATTGATGAAGATTTCCTAACTGCTATGGAATACGGTATGCCTCCAACAGGTGGTATGGGTATGGGCATTGACAGACTTGTTATGCTACTAACTAACTCACAGACAATTCGTGACGTTATCGCATTCCCGACGATGAAGAGCTTGGATAAATAAACCTAGTGTTTATGCGGGATTGAGGCATTTGAGTACGTCAAAGGACGCATTAAAAGACGTATTTTGGCATAGTCATTTACATCAGTATGAAAGAGTACACAATCTGAAAAGAATAAGACTCAATCGAATATGAACTACTAAGAGGACATTTTCTAAAGAAATTTAGAAGATGTCCTCTTTTTTGCGTTATGGAGAAAATACGTCATTTGTTATGAAGTCAAAGTGAAAGGAGCACAGCAATGGATGAATCAAAGAAAAAAGATAGATATGAGGATGCAAAAAAGTTTGTAAGATATTCAGATGGTGCAAAGATGTACAGTATGGGAATGACAAAATTTCAAGAAGTGGCTAAGGATGCCAAGGCTTGTTATAAGATTGGTCAGCTTGTACTTGTTAATACAGAAATATTGGATAAGTATCTTGAAACTTTTCATATTACAGATTCTGAGTTTTATAAGTAGGTGATGTTATGGTAAATACATTGAGTGGTTCAGTTAGTGCCTATAGAAAAGAAATTGTAAAACCAAGATTTATTCGTATTGATGAAGTAATGGCTTTATTAGATGTAACACGAGATGAGGCAATGGATATAGCATTAGCTGCTGGAGCAAGATATCAGCTTGCAAAGATTATATTAGTACATAAGGAAAGGTTGATGAAATTTATGAAACATTTTGCAAGAGTGCCTAGTTCAAACAAAATCGTAGAAAAGAAGTTTGTAAGAATTGGGGAAGCTTCAATGACATATAGCATAGGGCATCATAGATTTATTGAAATGGCTAGAGCAGCGGGTGCTGTATATAAGATTGGAACAGCTAAGGGAAATACTATATTAATAAATTTGGAAATTTTTGATGATTATATGGAGCAATTCAGAGAACCGCCAACAGAAATGAAACATCCATTGCCAAATGTGAAAGGAGACTGATGAATGAGTTACTCATATAAGTGCTATTCAGATACAAAGGATTTTATGAAAAAATTTGTCAATGCAGAGGAAGGAGCGATTATTTATGGGATAAGTAAATCTAGAATCATAGTAATTGCGAGAGAGGCAGGAGCAGTCTATAAAGTCGGTAATTCAGCATTAATCAATACGGAATTATTTGAAAAATATCTTGAACGATTCAGAGAGCCGGCAAGAGAACTGCCTAAGCATACATGGAACAAATTAAAGGAAATGACAAATACACCAAAAACTGGTGAAAATTCGTAAAAATACACCAGTGGTGTCACTTCCGTAAAATTAAAGTGCATTGTAGAATATCAATTGTCCAAGAGAGATTGGACATAACAATTGAATAATCAGTTACAGATTTGCAAAGTAGTTTGCACTGCAGAGTATCTGTAGGTAGTAAATTTACGGGGTATGTACCTGGAGGATGAAAGTCACAGCTATCATATTAGTAGTCTGATGGATCGAAAGATGAAGGGCGAGAAGCTGGATGGAAATCTGGTAAAAGGAATAGGCATGTTGCGTAAGGATAATTAACCACAGAGGGCGAGAAGTTCGTCCTTATCCTCAAAAGGCTAAAAGAGGAGATAGTGCTTCTGATAATTCAGAAGGGCGTCGTGAAACACATTTTGTGGCTCGTCTGTAACTCCCGGAGGTGAGAACACCTCTTTGTACACGGGGCGATATAGGAGTCTAGAAGACTGGCGTGTACCTACATGCTTAGCGTTAAGCATAGCCATGTAGACTATATCACTTCCAAATTCAAATTCTGTCTATATGGCAACTAATTTGAAGGAGGATAAAGTGGTGATGGGATTTAGCATAGCATTAATAATTATTGTTCTTATCGTATTGTATTCGTTAGCTAGGACGGCAGGAGAGTCGGACAGGACAATGGAACAGATAAGAGAGCAATCATTCCTTGGAAGGGAGGAGAGCTCTGGTGGGAACAGTTGAAAAAAGAGATAAGCATAAGAAACGCAGGTTTGTATCTCCAGAAGAAAAGCTTGAAAGAGAATTAAAAGATTGTATGCATTGTAGATTCTTCTGGGGACATAACAACAGATGTGCCAATGGAACATGTTGTAAACCATCTAAGAAAAAGGAACAGAAACTTCCGACGGAATGTGTCGGATGTCCATATTATCGAGGGAATGGTTATTGTTTTCCTTGTATGCGAAAGCTGATAGGAAAGTAGGTGGTTAAGATGTTCAAGTGGCTGTTTAAGAAGAAAGGATGTGCAAAACACATGAATAACAAGTTAGAAGTAATCGGCATTGATCATGGATGGTCAATGATGAAAACAATCTCTCAGGTATTTGTCACAGGTGTTAAGGAGATTACAACAACTCCGGCACTTTTCGGCGATGTACTTGAGTATGAAGGAAAGTTCTATAAGGTTGGAGCTGTGAGGCAGGAAGTAAAGGATACAAAGGTCGAAGATGACAGCTTTTATCTTCTCACTCTTGCAGCAGTTGCTAAGGAACTTAAAAGAAGAGGTCTTGCAGAGGCAAAGGTATTTCTTGCTGTAGGACTTCCACTTACAAGATTTGGAGCAGAGAAGAATGATTTTATCAAGTACCTGACAAAGAATAAGCGTGTAAGCTTCAAATATGAGAATGAGTCATATCATATTGAAATTGATGATGTGGCAGTATTTCCTCAGTGCTATGCAGCAGTAGTGGACAAGATTCCTGCTATGGCAAAGAAAACACTGATAGTAGATATTGGAAGCTGGACAATCGACATTATGCCGGTAATCAACAAGTCACCGGATGAATCAAAGTGTGTGACGATTCCAAAAGGTCTTATTACCTGTATGCGTTCTATCAATGAGCAGTGTGTAAGACAGCTTAACGGAGAGGTAGACGAGTCAGAGATACAGAACATCATGCGATATGGCAGGTCAGATATTGATGATGGATACTTTGCCATTATCAAGGCTGAGATAGAGGATTTTGTTGATAAGGTATATAACTCAATCCGTGAGTTTGGGTATAACTTAAAGACTACACCGATTGTATTTGTCGGTGGCGGGGCAGTTGTGATGAAAAACTTTGGGAGCCACGATGCCAAGAACATTTCCTATAACCTTGATGTAAAGGCAAATGCAAGAGGATATGAGCAGCTTGCCACAATGGGACTTAAAAGCACTAAGCGATTATCATAAGGAGGCAGATGATGGGAAGAAGACTTGAATATGAAGTAAAAACTTCTGTCCGCCTCAACATGAGCAATCCCCAGCATGTGAAAATCAATGATGTGATTCAGAACCTTGATCCGAAGATTTTCAAATCTAAGAACCAGTTCATTATAGATGCGATTCAGTTCTACATTGATAATTATGGAAAGGAAACCTTTGTTATCAAGAAGAAGGAAAAAGAGAGGGCTGAATATATCCGGTCAGAAGATATTGATGACATTAAGGAAGAAGTCATTGAAGCAGCAACCAATGAGGCTAGAAAAGAGGTAATAAAGCTGTTAGGCGGAGTGATATCCGGGATGAATGTTGGTCAGCCGGTAATTATGCAGGCAGCCAATAGTGAAGCACAAGAACTTACAGAAGATGTTATGGACGATGCAGATGTTGCAGGTCTTGCAATGGGATGGATGTCGAAAGGAGACTGATTATTATGAGAAGAGTTATGGGAGCCGTAGGAACAGTGATTTTAGAGATACTCAAGTGGATATTAAGGATAATTCTTGGAGCTTTGAAGCTGGTCTTAGGACTTGCCAGAATAATTCTTCTTCTATTCGCAATGGTGGCAAGGGTATTTCTTTCATTCGTAAGAATGGGCACATTCTGAGAGGAGGTGAGCGTATGCAGGTAAAGGGTTTATTCTTAAATTATATGAAAAACAGAAGACTTATGCAGTATTTCTTTAAAATAAGAGAGCTGGTATAATGAAAGGAGTTTAAGATGCACAGAATACGGGACAGTCCTATGTGTCCCGTGCATTACAGATAAATAGTTCACTGCAAGGGTGGATGGCACGGAACACAAAGCCCGTCCCTCTTGCGGAGAAGGGATGGGTGATTACTATGAAGAAGATAAGTATTATCTTATTATCCGCAGTACTGGTCTTTTCAATGGCTGCCTGTAATGGTGGTAAGGAAAAGGCTGATAATCAGACAGAGAAACAGACGGAAAGCGTAAAGCCAACTGAAGAAGTAGCAATGGCAACGGAAGCTGTCACAGAGGTCACAACCGAAGCTGGAAGTGATGAGACAGAGAAAGATATTGCCGAGGCTAAAGATTCAGAAGAGAAGACTGATAAAGAAGATAACCGATCCGCAGATAATGAAACTGCTTCAAAGCAGGAAGAAAAGCCAAAGCAGAATGACGAGCCGGAACAGAAAGCTCCTGTAAATGATAATGAGGAAGCTGGCGGAAATCAGAGTAATGCAGGTAATGGTGGTCAGACTACAGACAGTCCGAAAGACAATGTGAGCAACCCACAGCCTGCATCCGTGGCATACAGTCCACAGAATGTTGTGTCACTTGCAACAGCAAAGTGTCAGGCAGGAGGAATGATTACCACACAGCAGAATTTACAGAACCATTTGAATGATGGCAGTATCACGCAGGAAGAGTACAATGAGTATTATCCTTACGATGGTATGGAAGGCTCTTATTATAGTGTGTTTGTAGAGACAGACCTTAACAAAGCAAGTACCATTGATGGACAGCGGTTATCATCTGAGGATGCAATCGCAGAATATATTGCAAGTATGTTACTTTTGGAAACAGATCCGGTATTCTACATCAGTTATGATGGAGTTTACACGACAGGCGGCACAGACTATTACGAGTTTCGATGTCACAGATAAATAAAAACGAATAGAAGCAGAAGGAAGAAAGATGTAAGCCATAAACTTATGTCTTTCTTTTTTTATGCGTAAATTAAGGAGGAAAGAGCACATGAAACAGAAACTAAAGCGTTTTATGGCAGGATTTATGGCTATGCTCACACTGGTTGGAACACTCTTTACGAATGGTACAACAGCATTTGCAGCCAGTCCGCAGGCAAATATTGCGTTCTGGAATGCATCAGTCAAAAATTCCGGAGAAGTAAGTGAGCTAAAGCCCGGATTTAATCATGGCAAGATTCTGTATTCAATTCTTGACGGAAATTCGGCATATTGTATGAATTTCGGATTAAGAGCAGATGGCGGTCAGCTTATGAACAGCTACGATGATGCGAGCACATCAATGTCAGCACAGCAGAGAAAGCTTTTAAGTTACTGCCTTTATTATGGATTTAACAGTACACAAAAGGCGGCACCAAGCAACAGCCAGTGCGATGAGTATATCGCAACTCAGGCAATGGTATGGGTTATTGTAGCAGATATCTTTGGAACTGGAAGCGGTGATTTAGCAGCAAGAAAGCTCTGTAACACAGCACCAAGTCCTGATTCTTCATACAGCTATTATGAGAGACTCAGGGACAATATCAGCAGCTCCTACAATGCAACACTTCCAAGTTTTGCATCACGCAGAACCAGTGAGGCACCAACTTATGAGCTGAAGTGGAATGAGGGAAGTCAGAGATTTGAAGCAACATTATCTGACAGCAATGGTGTCTTATCAGACTTTGATTTTGGCATCAGCGGATATTCTGTTGATAAGAATGGCAACAGTATTACAATCTCTTCAACGAGTGTGAATACCACAGCTACAACAGGAACATTCACATCCAATGCTGGCAAGGTTGAGACAACATCAAGCTGTGTATTCTGGCTTACAGGAAAGAGCGGATATCAGGAGTTTATTTCTGAAAGACCGACAGCAGATCCTGTCAAAGCCTATATCAAGGTCAAGACAGAGAACATCGGATATGGTGAGCTTACAAAGACAGATGAGTCAAGCGGAGTGAAGCTTTCCGGTGCAGTTTATGGAATCTATTCTGACAGCGGATGCACAAACAGAGTACAGACCATGACAACAGATGGAAATGGATATGCGAAGTCGGCAGCTCTTGTTGCAGGCACTTATTATGTTAAGGAGATTACAGCACCAAAGGGCTATGTTCTTTCGGATAAGGTTCATACTCTCACTGTAAGAGCAGGACAGACAACGGGAATTTCTGCTACAGATAAGGAGCAGCTTGGAGCAATCACAATCTACAAGGAAGGTGAAGTGCTCAGCGCATGGAATGGAAGCAACTTTATTTATGAGAAAAAGAAGCTTCCGGGAGCAACCTTTAAGGTGACAGCGGGGGCGGATATCTATAAGGCAGATAGAACTAAGGTCTACAATGCAGGAGATGTAGTTGCAGAAAGCCTTACAACAGGAACTGATGGACAGGTGGTATTATCTGACCTTCATCTTGGAACCTATGTGGTAACAGAGATTAAGAGCATTGACGGATATACCATCAATACAACACCACAGACTGTAAAGATTGAGTATAAGGACCAGACTGTTACAGTACAGTATGAGTCAACTACTGTTGAGAACACCAGACAGAAAGCGGATGTATCTGTAGTAAAGAAAGATTCTGATACAGAAAATCCTCTTGATGGCGGTAAGTACACACTTTACGCAGGAAACGACATCAAGAACTATGCAGGACAGGTCATTGTAACAAAGGGTACAGCCCTTGAGACAGTAACTACAGGTGAGGACGGAAGTGCAAGCTACAGCGTGGATCTGCCTATTTCAAACGGATATTATATCTCAGAGACACAGGCACCATACGCTTATATCAGAAACCAGTCTGATGTGTATAGTTTCAACTTCAATGTATTGCCTGAAACACAGGCAAAGGCAACATTCAGCCACACATTTAAGAATGACAGAACCACAGCAAAGATTCATATTTACAAGGTAGATAAGGAATCGGGCAAAGCAGTTCCACAGGGTGATGCAAGCCTTGAAGGTGCAGTTTATGGTCTTTATGCGAGAAACGATATCGTGCATCCGGACGGAGCAACAGGAGTCGTATTCAAGGCAGGAGATCTTGTAGCAACACTTACAACAGATAAGAATGGGGAAGCAGAGGTCAATAACCTTTACCTTGGAAACTATTATGTGAAAGAAATCACTCCATCAGAGGGGTATCTCTTAGACGAAGAGGAGCATGATGTAGTATGCGACTACGAGGGAGACTTAGTAGCAGAGGTATCAAGAAGTACAACTTCCGCAGAGCAGGTTATCAAGCAGCCATTCCAGCTTATCAAGGTATCGGACAATGGCGATGATACCGAAGCAGGACTTCTTGCAGGAGCAGAGTTTACAGCTTATTTAAAATCATCTTTACCTGTAAAGGAAGATGGAAGCTATGACTTTGATAAGGCAACACCTGTAATAATCGGAGAAAACGGTGCAACAACAATCACATCCGATGACAAGGGACATGCAGTTTCCATCGCAATTCCTTATGGAACCTATGTGGTAATTGAGTCAAAGACTCCTCACAACATGGAAACTATAAAGCCATTTGAGGTAAAGATTAAGGAGAACCATCCAACAGAGCCTCAGACATGGAGAGTTTTCTTAGACAGGGAGTTTACAGCAAAGCTTCGTGTAATCAAGAAGGATTCTGATACAAAGCAGACAGTACTTGTACCAAATGCTGAGTTTAAGATTTTCAATCTTGATAAGAACGAATATGTAACCCAGTACACGACTTATCCGTCAAAGGTTAAGCATACTTCATTCTTTACGGATGAGGATGGCGATTTAATCTTACCAGAAGCACTTAAAATCGGAAACTACCGCATTGAAGAGATAAAAGCACCATTCGGATATGTGGTAAACGATAACTATATCAACATTTCGGTTGATACAGACACAGCATTTGAGACTGATGGAGATACCAATGATGCCATCATCACAGTGGAATATTCTGATGCCCCGGCAGTAGGAGAGCTTACTGTTGAAAAGAAGGGAGAGGTACTTGACGGATTTAAGGGCGGACTTTTTGCAAACTCTGAGGATAAGGAGTTTGTCTATAAAGAGGGTTCACTTGCAGGAGCAGTATTCAAGGTGTATGCAGCGGAAGATATTTTCACAGCAGACAAGCAGAAAGACGCAGATGGCAACCGTACAAAGTATTACAGCAAGGGCGACCTTGTGGCAACTCTTACAACAGGAAAAGATGGAAAGGCAGTAGCCAAGAATCTTCCTCTTGGAAAGTATAAGGTTGTAGAAGTAACTGCTCCTAACGGATATGTATTAAATCCAAATGAGCAGACAGTCACATTTGCTTATGTGGATGATAAGACACCTGTTATCAAGGAAAGTCTTACTTTCTCTAATGACAGACAGAAACTTGATATGTCAGTGACTAAGCTTGATTCAGAAGATAATACACCGATTGCAGGTGCTGTATTTGGACTCTATGCAGATGAGGACATCAAGAATGTGGATGGCAAGGTAATCATCGAAAAGGGTACTTTACTTGAGAAAGCAACTTCTGATGAAAACGGAAAGATTACTTTTGTTAAGGATTATCCGTTTGCAAAGTATGTTGCAAAAGAGATTGAAAAGCCTGCCGGATATGTGACAAACGAAGAGGTAGTAACCTTTGATACCAAGTATAAGGGACAGGATGTTAAGACTGCTGTATATAACAGCGAGTATAAAAACACTCCTACAACCTTTGAGTTTACAAAGACGGATATTACAAGTGGCGCAGAGCTTAGTGGTGCAACACTTACTGTACTTGATAAGGATGGAAATGTGGTAGACACATGGACATCTGATGCAAAGGAAGCTCATGTAATCAAGAAGCTTGTAGTTGGCGAGACTTACACACTTCGTGAGGAGTTTGCTCCATACGGATACCTGAAAGCAACCGATATTCAGTTTACAGTAGAGGATACAGGCGATGTGCAGCATGTCGAGATGAAGGACGAGGTTCCGACAGGTTCTATCGTAATCAACAAGGATGGTGAGTTTGTAACAGATACCACTCTTATGAAGGGACACTGGTATGATTTCATTTTCAATTACTTCAAGGATAGTCTCGCAGGAGTAACCTTTGATGTATATGCAAAAGAGGATATTGTGAGTGCAGACGGACTTGGAACTGTATACCACAAAGCTGGTGACAAGGTAGCAACCATTGTTACGAACGATAAGGGCATTGCAAGAATTGATGACCTTCCACTTGGCAAGTATTATCTTGTAGAGACAAAGACATTAGATGGATTTGTGCTGGATGATACACCGATTGATGCAGACCTTTCTTATATCGACCAGAATACAAAGGTTGTATTTGCGGGAATGGATGTAACCAATGAGAGACAGAAGGTGCAGATTACTGTCACAAAGACTGATTCAGAGACGAAGAATGCTCTTGAAGGTGCAGTATTCGGCTTATTTGCGAAAGAGGATATCGTAAATAAAGATGGAAAAGTCATTGTCAAAGCAGATACACAGATTGAGAGAGGTGTTACTGGAAAGGATGGCAAAGTAACATTTACCTCTGACCTTCCGCTTGGACAGTATTATGTCAAAGAGATTGAGGCACCAAAGGGCTATGTGAAGTCTGATAAGATTTTTGATGTGGATGCTTCATATCAGGGAGATAAGGTAAAGGTTATCGAGTTTAAGGCAGCATTTGAAAATGCACCGATCAAGGTAGAAATTTCAAAGACTGATATCACAGGCAAGAAAGAATTGCCTGGAGCAAAGCTTTCGGTTATTGATGCTGATGGAAAGCTTGTTGAGAGCTGGACATCAGAGGCTGGAAAGACGCATATGATTGAGAGACTTCCTGTTGGAAAGTACACACTTCGTGAAGAATCAGCTCCTTATGGATACAAGGTGGCGAAGGATGTGACCTTTGAGGTAAAGGAGACTGCCGAGATTCAGAAGGTATCCATGAAGGATGAGCAGGCAGTAGGTAAGATTGTCATTGAGAAAACTGACAAAGTAACCGGAAAGCCGATTGAGGGTATTGTATTTGAAGTAAGGGATAAGGACGGAAAGGTGCTTGATACACTCACTACTGACAAGAATGGTCATGCAGAGAGCAAGGAGCTTCCTATCTGTACTTACAACGAGGATGGATCATTCAAAGAAGATATCCATTATACAGTTGTTGAGACTAAAGCAGCTGACGGATATATCCTTGATGAAACAGCTCATGATGTAACTCTTCGATATGATGACAATGCACCGGATGTTGTTGTAACAACTCTTAAGCTTGTCAATGTACCGACAGAGCCTAAGCTTCCACAGACAGGCGACAATGCAAATCCGCTTCTTTATCTTGGAATTGGTGCACTTGCACTTATTACAGGTGTTGGAGTCGGACTTCGTGGAAGAAAGAAAAAGAATAAACAGTAACAATTAACCTTGCGGGGAATGTAAGCCAGTGACTTATGTTCCCTGCTTTTTTAGATTAAGGAGGAATCGTAATATGATGAATTACGAGATTTTTAAGGAAGTAGTAAAAGAAAAGTTTATGGATTATATGCCTGAGAAGTTCAAAGGAATGGAGCTTGTGGCAGAGCCAGTGGAAAAGGTGAATGTGACTCTTGATGGCATCATCTTAAGAGAAGAAGGCAGGAACATTTCGCCTACGATTTATATCAATGACATGTATAAGAAGTATCAGGACTGTGGTGATCTTGAGGAAACACTTATGGCTGCATGTGACTTTATGGAAAGGGCATATGAGCAGGCTCCGGTTGTTGATGTGGACAGCATTATGAGAGATGCTAACGAGAAGATTGTATTCCAGCTCATCAATACAGAGCAGAATAAGACCTTTTTGGAACAGGTACCTCACAGGGAGTTCCAGGATCTTTCTATTGTGTACAAGGTAATTATCAGTGCCGATAAGGATGCGGTGCAGAGTTCAAAAATTACAAATGAATTTGCAAAAAGACTTGGGATGAGCGAGGAACAGCTCTTTAAGTGTGCTGCTGAAAACACAAGAAGGCTCTTTCCACCTGTAGTACGAAGCATGAATGACATTATGAAAGAAATGTTCGCAAGGGATGGGATGCCACAGGAGATTGCAGATATGATGATAGCCGAGATTCCACCGGAACAGACAATGTGGGTGATTTCCAATGAAAAGGGTATCAATGGCGCAGCATCCATGCTTTATGAGAATGAGCTTCATGAGCTGGCAGAGAGTTTAGAGAGTGACCTTTATATTCTCCCTTCGAGCGTGCATGAGGTTATTGCTGTATCTTCAGATATGGGAAGCCCTGAGATGCTTGCACAGATGGTAGTTGAGGTAAATATGCAGGAGGTGTCTTTGGACGAGAGACTTTCCAATCAGGTATATCACTATGATAAGGATTTAAGAAAACTTACCCTTGCAACTGATACACCGAACAAGAGACTTGATGGTATCGTTGCAGAACCTCCCCTTGTATATGATGCGAAGGAAAAGTCCAGATAGGAGGCAGTTATGGAGCAGGAACTTACAATGGAAGAACTCATTGCTCTCATAAACAGCCAGAAAGGTGACTTTGTTATCCGTGTCGAGTTTGGAGAGGAGGCGGTGTCTGATGCCAAAGAAGAATGACTTCAAGCTTGATGTGGTTTCGGTAAGACTTGTAAAGGATGCTCCGATTTATTCGGAGCACACCTTTAACAATCCGGCGGATATAGCTGCTGTCATGGGAGACTGTATGTGCCAGTTTGACAGGGAAGTAGTGTGTGTGGTCAATCTAAGGTCAGATTTAAAACCTATCAATGTGCATTTTGCAAGTGTTGGCTCTTTAAATGAGGCAATGGCACATCCGAGAGAACTGTTTAAATCAAGTATCTTAAGCAATGCTGCAAGCATGATGTTAATCCATTGTCATCCATCCGGGAACGTATTCCCAAGCAAGGCAGACACGATGATGACGGATCGCATGAACAAGCTGTGTGAGCTGATGGGAATACCTCTCATTGACCATATCATAGTCGGTGGAGACAATCGTGAATTTTTCAGTTTCAGGGAAAAAGGCATGATTGATAATCCTAAGATTACCCTGAGCACAGATTACCGGACACTTGATATCAAGTCACCGCTTGTAGCAGAGCAGGGAAAGGCAAGGTGAAAGCATGGATGGAAGATTTACGGATGAAGAGCTTGCCATAGCAAAGAGTGTTGACCTGTGTGCAGTTGCTGAAAGCCTTGGGTATACCGTAAAGAGGATTGGCAAATACCACACTTTAAAGGAGATGGATTCCATCCGTATCTATAACAGAAGCCATTGGTACAGATGGTCAAGGCAGTTTGACAAAGGCAACAATGGCGGCTCACAGATAGATTTCTTACGGGTATTTTGTGGAATGAGTGTAAAAGAGGCTGTGTTCTGGCTTTTAGATTTCGCAGGATACAAAAGAATTGAGAAGCCTGTAAAGCAGCCTCTTGTTCATCAGGTATCGCAGAAGCAGGCAGAGGAGAGAAAGCCATTTGTCCTACCGGAACCGGCAGGAGATAATTCCTATATTATTTCCTATCTGAATCAGGAGAGAGGAATCAGCAGAGCAGTCATAGATCTGTTTTTAAAAGAAGGACTGATTTATGAGAGCAGGCATTACCACAATGTTGTTTTCAAAGGAAATGATAAAAATGGAGTGACAAGATTTGCAAGTATGCGGGGAGTGTTTGATAAGCAGGGCAAGCCATTCAAGTGTGATGTCACAGGAAATGATAAGAACTATGGATTTAATGTGGTAAATGTTAACAGTACAGAGCTTGTAGTATTTGAGGCTGCAATCGACCTTATGAGTTATGTCGATATCTTCGCGGATTATGAATCAAATAAGCTGGCACTTGGGATGCTTGCAGATGCACCACTTGAGACTTTTCTTCGGGAACATCCGCAGATTACTTCCATCCGGTTCTGCCTTGATGGAGATGAGCCGGGGAGAAAAGCAGCAGCTGAACTTATGAGAAAGTATTATGAGCTTGGATATGAGGTAGAAGACTGTCCGCCACCTGCCGGATATAAGGATTACAACGAGTGGCTTGTAGCGGCAAAGCTTAATCTGAACAGGATGAATAAGCGAGCAGATGAACCAGTCAGGGCATGAGAAAACGGATTTTGATGTGTGGGGGCAGAAAGCGCCCCCAAAACAGCAAAGTGGGGGCAGAAAGCGCCCCCAAAATGTCAAAGTGGGGGCAGAAAGTGCCCCCACAATTTGGACACGACAAAATCCGGACTGAAGTAAAAATAAAAGTGGGGGCGGAAAGCGCCCCCAAAATAACAAAGTGGGGGCAGAAAGCGCCCCCAAAATAGCAAAGTGGGGGCAAAAAGCGCCCCCACTTTCATAAACAGAGGGTTTTAGGGAGATTTTCTCCCTAACTAGATGGCATTAGGACAGAGATGTCTCTAATGCGTATCTAGCCGTAAACCTAAGAGATTCAGACAGGCGTGTGGGTGGAAGAGATATACAAAACACGGATAAGGGAGGTGCAGGAAAGCAATGGATAAAGAACTTACAATAATCACAGAACCAGAGGAACTTATTGCCTGGGCAGACACATTTGATATCTTACTAAACCCTTCGATAGAAGATGCTGCAATTCTGCTTAACTATATGGAAGGACATGATTATGCCATTGGCATAGATTCAGATGGGAAGATGTACAGGCAGGATATTGCTGAAGAGAATGGCGAGATAGAACCATATTTGATTGATGATGTTATAGATATTGTCTGTGAATGGAACTATGAACTGATACTTGATGCGGAAGCACACAGGAGTGATCCAAAGGATTTTAACGACTATAACGAGTATCAGAGCAAGTATGAAAGTCTGAAAGCAGATGAAAAGAGACTGGACAGATTGTTTGATAAAACCAGTTATGGTAAGGAACTTATAGAAGTTGCTACAGAGCTTGCAGACAGGGTTATTGCCCAGCTGGGTAATAAAGAACTGGAAAAAGCTGCTGTAACAGTAGCAGAAGGAGTAAGAGAATACAGTACGGGTAAGAGAGGAAGGTGATTCTATGGCTGATAAAGTTCATTGTATAAGGAAAACACTAAGACTTATGCCACAGGAAGCGAAGGTACTTTCTGATAAGGCAAAGGCAAATGGAATGAATGAAGCCGAATATATCAGGCTTCTAATCAGTCAGAAACCAAATGATTATCCGGAAGTAAGGAAACTTCTTAAAGAGCTTATCAATGAGATAAACCGAATCGGCATTAACATCAATCAGATTGTATTTAACAGCAATGCACAGCTGTATTCCAAGAAAGATAAGGAACAGCTTGTGTCATATATGAAAAAGCTGAATCAGTCTGTCAGCGAGGCGGTGGTAAAGATTGGCAATTAGTAAGATACTTCACATGAAGGACAGCGGGAATTCTTTTCATGCAAGGCATTTAAAGCGGGCACTGGATTATGTAATGAATCCTGAGAAAACGCAGGGAGGAAGACTTGTGGGAGCCATAAACTGCCAGGCAGATATGGCTTTTGAACAGATGATGGATACAAAGAAACAGTTTGGAAAAACAGACAAGCGACAGGGGTATCACATCATTCTTTCCTTCAAAGAGGATGAGGTGGAACCGGACAGGGCTTTTGAGATAACACAGAAGTTTGTAGCAGAATATCTTGGTGATGCCTATGAAGCGGTATTTGTGGTTCATGATAATACAGACCATGTTCATTCACACATTGTATTTAACAGTGTAAGCTTTGTGGATGGGAAAAAGTATCGCTACGAGAAAGGTGACTGGGCAAAGTATATCCAGCCGATTACCAATAAGCTGTGTCAGGAGTATGGTCTTTCCATTATAGATGTGGAGGATGGCAGCAAAGAGAAACAGCATGAGAATTATAAGGATTGGAGCGAATATCGTGAAGGCAGCTTTGTGTGGGCAGATATGATAAAAAGAGATCTTGATGCCTGCATTTTACAGGCAAATGATTTTAGTGGATTTCTGGAGCTGCTGTCGGAAAAAGGATATGAGGTCAAGCAGGGAAAGTATCTGGCAGTCAGACCACAGGGGATGACAAGATTCAGAAGATGTAAGATTCTTGGCGAGAATTATTCACAGGAAGCTATTGTGGAGCGTATTGCTAAGGAAGATTTATCCTTTTACCAGTCACAGAATGAGGAAAGGCAGGCAGCGATAGTAAAGTGCTATGTCAAAAGATACCGCAGGGCGAAGATGTCAGGCTTGCAGAAAAGATATTATGCAAAGCTTTACCGGATTGGAAAGCTGAAAAAGAAGCCATATAGTCAGGTATGGAAGTATAAGGATGATATCCGAAAGATGCATAAGCTGCAGGAGCAGTATCTATTTCTGGTAAGGCATAAGATTGAGAGTGCGGAAGAACTTGTATCGGTACTTGATAATCTGACGGATAAGAAAAAAGAAGCATCAAAGGAAAAGAGTAAGACCTATAAGGCTAAGGAAAGATTCAAAGATATTTTTGACAAGGCTGAACAGATCCGGGGGCTTGATGATGCGGAATCGTGTTATCAGAGTGGGGATACCTTCTTTGAAGATGAGCACAATGCATGGGAAAGGCTTAACACTGAGCTTCTGGCACAGGGATACAGTGTGGAAGAGGTCGAGAGTCTTAGAAAAAAATATGAGAGCAAGTATGCACAGGACTGTAAGGCAGAACGGGCGGTATCAAAGGAACTTAATCTTGGAAGATCAATATGGAAGGAACTTACGGTATCAGCTTCGGCAGAAGAGAAGCAGTATGACAAAGAAACAATAAGAGACAGAAAAGAACAGCCGGTACGTTAGGCTGTTTTTTTAGTGGTTAGGAGGCATATATGGAAGAAAAAAGAGAGCCATTAAGTGAAATGGCGATTGAGAGAAAGATACAGATTCTTCGTAATAAGCATATGGACAGTGAGGTTATTGCTCTTGTCAAAAGCGATTATGAATATGGACTGACTGATGATGAAATCGGTCTGTATCTTAACAAAAGTTATGACATTGAGCAGATGAAGGTGTTATCAAAATGTCTGCATAAGGGTGTATCAGAAGAGTTGTTAACGCTGCTGAAAGATAGCAGGATGGCAGCACCTAAGATGCAGACAGCATTGGATTACTATGAAAAAGGTGTGCCGATTGATGCAATCAGAGAGGTAGTCCAAAAAGATGATACAGCAGTAAACATGCGCAGGATGTTTGATGTGGTATTAGAAAAGCTTAATAAAGCCAAAGAGCAGATGCCACAGGATTTAGAGTATGTGAAAAGTCTTGTAGCTCAGATGGATGAAGTGGTTGCAAAGATCAATCATCAGAATGAAAGGTATGATGCCCTGAATAAGAAGCTTTCTGAAATAGAAACTTCCAAAGATGACGAGGAAGTCAGGGAGCGTCTGGTCAAGGAGAACCAGGATAAGGACGCTCTTATCAACAGTCAGCAGAATGAACTGAATAAGGCAAGCAGTACGATTGCAAGACTCAGGGATGATATTGAGAAAAAGGATAAGGAGATGAAGCGTATGGGAGACAGAATAGAGTCATTGGAAGATAAGATCATAAGTGTTGCCACAGAGAATAAGAAAGAGGCAGAAAGTAAGGCAGAGCCGCAGGAAAGCCAGTCCGTATCACAGGCAGATAAAAAGATGGTTGATACAGTTGCAGTTCCTCAGAATATGCAGGCTGTGGCAAATGGAATTCCGGTCTATTATCAGATTCTGGTAGTTGATGGTACTGGAAATGTGGTGCAGAGACTTCCGATTGAGCGAAGTGTGAGAAAGAGCAGCAACAGCGGAGTGGCAAGTCTTTTTGCAAGACTGTCATTTAAGAAAAAGTCAAGAGCAGACATTGTAAAGCTGGTTGCATCGGGAGACCTTGTTCCGGCGCAGCTTGTGCAGATTAAGAGTGCAATAGAAAAGGGACTTACTGAGTCACAGCTTGTAGAGCTTATAAACAACAACATTTCAGCGGAAAAGATGAAGGAGATCATTGAGATTGCTGTGCTTGAAAACAGCATGGCAGATTAGGAGGAACTTATGAATTTAGCAGTAGTAAATGAAGCAGTAACAGAAATGAATGGTGTGGAGCATCAGTTTACAGAGGAAGAGAAAAACTTTGTTGTCCAGTTCGCATTCAGAAGTGGCAGCAAGGAAGACACGATTTCTCTTATTGAAGCTTTGGCACATTCAGCGGATAAGGCTGAGTCGGACGAGATTATGGTCACATACAGGTCCAAATATGATATGAAGCCTGCATGGGTGGAACAGGTGGAAAACCTGCTTGTGGCACTTGAAATGTATCGTATCGAGGAGGAGAAAGCAATCAATCATCTGGCAGATATTTTGACTGCTTATGGTATTGATGTATCAGCCGAGGAAATCCGTACTACAGAGACAGAAACGCTTAAAACAACAGTCAGAGAGAAAGTGGAGGTGCGATAATGGCAGAAGAGATTCAGGAAGCGGTGCAGATCATCCGTGTAGCTTATGATGGCATTGAGATTGCCATGAAGGTAGGAAGCGGCGGCATTGCTGCCATGCAGAAGGCAATAGATTTCTTAAAAGGAATGCTTGATTATGAAAAGTCACTTGGCAAGACATCCATGAGAAAGCTGATCTTAAAAGGTGGCGATTTACAGGTGTTGCAGTTTAATACCGAAGATATGAAAAAGGTTGAAAAGATGGCAAAGAAGTATGGAATCCTGTATTCGGTACTTCCAGACTGTAACAGGAAAGATGGACTGAGTGAGGTAATCTTTCATACAGAGGCAGTTCCCCGTGTGAATATGATGATACAGAAGCTCAAGTTTGGTAAGATTGCCACATTTGACGATTATCTGAAGAATGGAGATGAAAAATCCCTTGGCAAGCTGATGGATTTTTTGAAGAAACAGCAGGGAAACGAGAAAAGCCACACGATAGAAGGGGATAGGGTTAATACCGCTATTGACGGACTGATCGAAAAGGTCGGAATGTTTGCAATGGAAAAGAAAGCTATCAGTGTGGATCAGGTCAAGGAGAATTTCAGCATCAATGGTGAGCAGGCTGAAAGTGTTATCAAACAGCTTGAGACAATCGGTGTGCTTGGCAGCAAGAATGAGGATGGCACCCATACAGTCATGATGGACAAGGATGCATTTATCAACCGTGTCAGAGGCTATCAGGACCTTGCTGAGAGAATGAGGGCAGTTGCAGCATCAAAAAATGCGAACCTGTCAGATGTGACAATCAGCAAGAAGTTGATTATCGAAGAAAATGACCATGCTGTTAAGACCAGAGTTCCCGGCACATGGGGAGAAGAGGCAAGATATGTATGGCTCCGTAAGGAAAACATCATGGAGATTCATGGTGGAAAGACAATGCTTACCTTCCTTGATTCAACCAAGGATTATAAGCTCTACGATGAGCAGAATCGTGTGGTGACAACCCAGAAAGGAACCGAGCTTTATACTCACTACGACAAGGTGGAGTCATCTGTCAGGGAGCGTTACGAGAAAGTGCAGAAGCAGCAGAAAAAGACCACACAGAAGAAAACTGTTACCACAAAGAAAGCGAGGTAGCAGCCTATGCAGACAACAAAGAAAAAGCCGTCACTGATATTCATCCTTGTGGGTGCAGTGTTAGCAGGGTATCTTGGTTATCTGATAAATGGTGCGTGGACGGAAGGGATTGCCTTTAATGAATTTATGGACAGATTCAATGAAGTATGTGCTGTTCCTTTTGCCAATTATTACAATTCCAATACAGTAAAAGCAGTAGCCATTGCATTAGGTATCTATGCGATGGCTATTGTCATGTATTACACCAGTCAGAGAAACTATATGCCTGGCAAAGAATTTGGTACGGCGAGGTTTGAAAATCCGAAGCAGGTCAACAAGATACTTGCAGATAAGGATGAGAATTTCAATCGAATATTAAGCCAGAATGTGAAGATGTCACTGGATTTCAGGAGACTCAAGCTCAATGGAAATATCCTTATCTGTGGTGGATCCGGAGCAGGAAAAACATTTTATGAAGTAAAACCGAATCTTATGCAGATGCCGCATAACTGTTCCTTTATCTGTACCGATCCAAAGGGAGAAATCCTTAGAAGCTGTGGGCAGATGCTAAAGAATAACGGATACAATGTGAAAGTCATAAATCTGTTAGAGATGGATAAATCAGACTGTTACAATCCGTTTTCCTATATCAGAGAGGAAACAGATGTGGTCAAGCTGATTACAAACCTTATCAGCAATACGACACCAAAGGGAGCAACACCAAGTGATCCGTTCTGGGAAAAAGCGGAAGGATTGTTCTTACAGTCTATCTTTTATTATGTGTGGCTGGAGGTACAGCCGGCAAAGAGAAACTTCGAGACAGTACTGAAACTTCTTGGAGAGGCAGAGGTTACAGAGCAGGGAAAGGCATCAAAGCTGGATGTGCGTATGAAGTTTTTAGAGGAAAGTTCTCCGCTTGGAGCCAATCATCCGGCAGTAAAGCAGTACAACAAATGTATGAGAGGTGCAGGAGATACAGTCCGTTCCATTATCATCAGTGCCAACTCAAGACTTGCATTTCTTGAGAATAAGCAGGTTTTACGCTTACTATCAAAAGATGAGCTTAATCTGTCTGATATCGGCATTGGAGTAAATGGAGATGGTGAGACAAAGACAGCACTCTTTTGTGTAATCCCTGATAGTGACAAATCCTATAACTTTATTATCGGTATGTTATACACGCAGATATTTCAGGAATTGTACTATCAGGCAGACTTTAACTGTGGTGGAAGGCTGCCAATCCATGTGACATTTATGTTAGATGAATTTGCGAATGTCGCATTGCCAGATGACTTCTGTTCACTGTTATCGACAATGCGAAGCCGTGAGATTTCAAGTATTATCATTATTCAGAACTTTGCACAGTTAAAAGCACTTTTTAAAGATACCTGGGAGACAATTCCCGGCAACTGCGATACGTTCATCTATCTCGGTGGAAACGAGCAGAGTACGCATAAGTATGTGTCAGAGCTGCTTGGAAAAGGTACGATTGATAAGAAGTCAAGTGGAGAAACAAAGGGCAGACAGGGAAGCTCTTCAAGAAACTATGATGTATTAGGCAGAGAATTGTTTACACCCGATGAAGTCAGAAAGCTGGATAATAAGAAATGTATTATCTTTATCCGTGGTTTTGATCCTATCATGGACAATAAGTTCATACCGTTCAATCATCCGATGTTTAACCAGACAGCAGATGGCAAGGGAGAGCCTTATGTTCATCAGATAAGAGGAGCAGATAATCTTATCGGTCCGCCATTTGAGATTCTTTCAGACAAGGCAGTTAAGTATTATGAAAAGCTGAGGGATAAGGGCGAGAATGTGTATATAGATTCTCTTACCTATGAGCAGTTTATGATGCTTGGTGATGTGGAGTTAAGCAGAAGATTCTCCATGCAGGATGAGGCAGAGCAGAAAGCAAAGATTGACAGGGAGCAGGCAAATGAGCTTGAGTATGTCGATGAGTCACAGAAGTCTGATACTACAGAATGTGCCAACTCTTCTAATGGAAGTGCTGGTACTAAGCCTGTAAGGAATCCTGAGAGGGAAAAGCCTAAGTGGGAGGATACAATCACAAACCGAATGCTGCACTGGTCATATACACCGGAGCAGAAAGAGGAAGTGAAGAAGGCACTTGCGGCAGGAGTTCCGAAGGCAACGATTCTTACTTACTTTTATCCGGAGGTTACTGTGGAGAAGATGAGTTCATATCGAAAGAAGCAGTAATGTTTTTAGATATATTACAGAGTATATGATATAATTTGCTCACATGGTATGCTTCAGCTTATTGGACTACTAACATGTGAGCAGTTACAAAAGACAGAAATTATTTTATATTGGAGGTACAGGATGAATACGGAAAAGACTTTTGCAGATAGATTAAAAGAGTTGCGTAATATACGAAACTATACACAGGAAGAGCTGGGTAAGATAACAAATATATCTGTTCAGAGTATACGACGTTATGAACAAGGTAGACTCAATGAAGAGCCAAGTGCGTATAATCTTTTACAACTAGCAAAGGCACTAGATGTAACACCTGAATACTTATTGATAGGAGATAATAATATGACAAGTTACACAGAGGCAATTAAGAGAGAATTGAAGCAACTTAATGACTATGGACAAATATCTGAAATTAAAGAAACCGAGTTGAATTCCACGATTTTATCACATCTTGAGATGAGTAATGATTTAGTAGATGCTGTAAAGACGGATTGGAATGCAAAAGGCATATTTAAGAGGATAGAGAAAGAGGAAGATAAACAGATTGTGGTAGACAGTTATTGTACAAGACCTTATGTACAGGATGTCATATTACGATATTGCCAGAATAGATCTATATTTAAGACAAAGTTTGCAATAATTGATGGAATGCTTTTAGAATAAAGCAAATTTGAGAGTAAATTAGCACTTTAGCCAATATGGTTAAGGTGCTTTTTTTCATACCTTGAAAGGAGATGGTCACAGCAAAAACGCATCGGGGAAAGCCCGATTAACCAGTACAACAGGCATTGCCTGATTATCATAGAGTAACTATCAACAGGACAGAAAGGAATGCATATATTCCGTTCGGAAAGCTAGCCGGATTGGAATATGTGTATTCCTTTCTGGCTTTTTCCGCTTTTGTCACTTCAAAAAAGGAGATTAAACAACATGAGAAAAGAACAGGTTATTTCAACAACAAACAACAATCAGATGGAGGAGAAAGGCATGAAGAGTAGATTCATTCACTTAAAAAAGAGATTCGTTCCGGCATTATCCGGGGCACTTATGGGAGTAATGCTTATGAGCACTACTTGTTTTGCAGCAGGTACAGGTACTTCCGCAGTAACACAGCCACTTGAGAACTTAAAGACACTTATTATTGCTGTCATTGGTGCGGTCGGTGTCATTATTCTTGCAAAGAATGTTATGGAGTTCGCACAAGCCTATCAGCAGCAGGATTCATCTACCATGAACTCCGCTCTGAAAGGAATTGTAGCAGGTGTCATGATGGCTGGTATTTCAACAGTTCTGACATTCTTAGGCTTCTAAGATGGGGAAAAAGAGTTCCCCTTTTAGTAAAAGGAAAGAGGTGAATAACAAGTATGGATATTTTTAAGCTTGGAGACAAGATCCTTGCACTTCTTGAGGCGGTGTTTGGATTTTGGAACAATCAGATATCCCTGGTCTTTGCAATGCTTGGACAGTCACCGGTCAGTTTCAAGGGCGGAGGTCCTTGGGCAGTTATTGAGGGTATTGAGCCGGTCTTTGTAGCGGTTGGCTCATCCCTCGTTGTGCTGTTCTTTGTTATCGGTTTCTGCTCGGAAAGCATAGATGTAAAAGATGAGATGAGGTTTGAGTCTATATTTCGTATGCTTATCCGATTGGGACTTGCAGAATGGTTTGTTGCAAATAATGTCACGATTATGAAGGCATTTTTTACTTCCATAGGAAATCTGGTAGGACTTATATCTGCCGGGACAACGACGCAGCTTGCCATTGACAGTACACAGGCAGATATCATTAAAGGACTCGGATTTGGTGAAAGTCTGGTAATGCTGATACTTACAGCTTTGCTTGCAATCATCATTATTATCTGTGGATTTTTTATCATCTACACAGTGTATTTCAGGTTCTTAAAGATACTGATTATTGTGCCGCTCGGTGCGATTGCCTGTTCCACGATGGCAGGAAACAGAATGGTCAGTCATACAATGGCTACCTACTGCAAATATTTCCTGTCATGTGTGTTTGAGGCAGTAACGATGGCACTTGCGATTGTGGTATGTAATGCATTTATCAATGCAGGGCTTCCGGCATTTACAGGAAGTTATGCTGACTGGGCACAGACGCTTATATATCTGTGTGAAATGACATTTACGATAGCAATGACTGTTGGAAGCGTGAAGGGTGCACAGACACTTACAAGCAAGGCATTTGGATTATAGAAGGAGGCAGAAATGGATAATGAAAAGAAACAGGTTACTTATAATTCAAGTATAACCGGAGAAACGCAGGTGACATTTGATATCCAGCAGTATATGAATAACAGGGCAATGTTTATCGGTCTTATGTGTAATGAAGATGGATATGAGGAGCCTTTTGGGGATGTGACTGTGAATTTGCCGGTTGCAGCACCAAATTACTGCGGATATCTGAATGTGAATGACATGCCGGATATTGAAAAGTTTATTACAGACAATGACATTGGAGAGTTTACAGGATTCACGCAAAGGAGGGGGTTCTGCGAATATCCGCTTTATCTGTTCAATGTGGATAAGCTTAGGGAACTGTGTCCGGATGGAATGGATAAGTATGAGGCGAATATTGGAATGACAAGAAAGCCGGAAACAAAGGATTTAACAAGATAGGAGGTAGGGACAATGGTAATCGAAGTAAACAAGGATATTGACCGCTATCAGGAATCGGTTGCGATGGGACTTACTGCAAGGCAGCTTATATTTTCCATTGCAAGCGTAGTGGTCGGTGGCAGTATTGTCCTTCTTCTTTACAAGTATATCGGTCTTACGGGTTCTGCTTATGTGGCAATTCCATGTGTGGCACCGATTGCTCTTGGCGGATTTTATTCCTTTAATGGGATGAATTTCTACGAGTATATGGGAAAGAAACTGCATTTTATGTTTGGCAACAGGGCGCTTACCTATGTATCAACAGAGGGAGAGCCTGCAATAAAGCAGTTAGAAGCAGAGCAGAATGAACAGGTAAAGAAGAAAGGCAGAAAGGCTGAACCGAAGACTGTAACAGCTGATTCGGCTGTAAAGAAGCAGGAGGAATTTGAAGCGATGAAGAAAAAGACAAGAAATATGCTGCTTGGTCTTGTTGCAGTAATTGTTGCAGCAGTAGCAGGCATTGCAGCATATAAGGCGATGCATTAGATAAAAAGTATCTGACCGAAAGGTCGGGAACGCAGCCCGCAGGGTGAAGTTCCCGGCGGGCTTTCATTATAAGAAAGCGAGGTTAGAGACATGGGTTTATTTACAGACGGATTTAAGTTACTGAAAAAGGCGAGCGAGCCTTTGTATAAGACACCTAAATCCATTCAGGAAACCATAGAGATTATGGCGGTGGCTGAAAACGGCATTTTTGAAGTAAGCAAAAATAAGTATTCCAAATGCTACCGCTTTCAGGACATCAATTACACGACAGCAACCGAGGATGAGCAGATCGGTATTTTCGAGAGATACTGCAAGTTCTTAAATTCGCTGGACTGTAATTATAAAATTACGATCAACAATAAGAACAAAAATATGGATGAACTCCGTGACAAGGTTTTGATTGCTGAAAAAAACGATGGCTTCAATAATTACCGCAGAATCTACAATGACATCATTGAAGAGAAGATTATTGAGGGCAGACAGGGGATTGAGCAGGAGAGATACCTGACAATCACGATTGAGAGAAAGAACTTCGAGGAGGCAAAGGCACAGTTTGCAACACTTGAGGCAACGATACACAAGGCTTTCATTGAGCTTGGGGCAGAGATTGTGCCGCTTAATGGAAACGAGAGACTGAAAGTGCTCTATGACTATTATCATCTTGGAGATGAGGGCAGTTTTGATTTTGATATCAAAAAGGCAAAGAAGGTCGGGGCAGATTTTAGAAATGATCTGTGCAATGGGATGGTGAAATATTTCCCGGACCATTTTGAGGATGAGAGTAAATTCTGCAAGGCACTTTTTATCAAAAAGTATCCGAGCAGTTTGTCAGACAGATTCATCAATGAGATTACTTCCCTTCCGGTTCATTCCATCACGAGCATTGATGTGGTGCCCGTACCAAAGGATCTGACCACAAAGGTGCTTCAGAAGAAATACCTTGGTATTGAGTCGGATATCATTAAGCAGCAGAGAGTCCGTAATAAGAATAACGATTTTTCTACGGAAATCTCATATGCCAAGAGAACGGAGAAAAAGGAGATTGAGGAAATCATGGATGATGTCCGTGAGAATGACCAGTGCCTTTTCTTCGTGGGAGTAACCATTATTCTTATGGCAGAAAGCAAGAAGGAGCTTGAGAGTGTATGTGAGACTGTGGAGACCATCGGAAAGCGTAACAGCTGCACGATTGATACACACTACTTAAAGCAGAGGGAAGCTCTCAACACAGCACTTCCGATTGGTGTAAGACAGGTGGAGACAATGCGTACCCTTCTTACTCAGTCACTTGCGGTACTTATGCCATTCAATGTGCAGGAGCTTAATGACAGCACAGGCAACTATTATGGTATCAACCAGATCAGCAAGAATGTGAATATCGGTAACAGAAAGAAGCTCATCAACGGAAATGGCTTTGTATTTGGTGTGCCTGGTTCCGGTAAATCCTTCTTCTGTAAGATGGAGATGGGCAGCGTATTCTTGTCGGGTGATGATGAAATAATCGTTATAGATCCAATGAACGAGTACTTTGATATAGCTGATACTTATGGTGGAACAGTGGTAAATATGTCTACCTACACGGATAACTATGTGAATCCGCTGGAGATGGATGTATGGAGCCTTGATCCGAATGATTCCAAGGGAATGGTTAGAGAGAAGGGCGAGTTTATGCTTGGACTTTGTGAGCAGTGTATCGGGGACAGTTTAAATTCAAGACAGAAGTCAATCATCGACCGCTGTGTGAGAAAACTGTATATCGACATTGCAAGGAGCAAAGAGAAGTATATCCCTGTAATGAGTGATTTCTACGATATTCTTATGGCGCAGCCGGAGGACGAGGCAAAGGACATTGCATTGTCTTTGGAACTTTTTGTAAATGGTTCGCTTAACATCTTCAACCACCAGACAAATGTGGATGTGGATAACAGATTCACAGTATATGGCATCAGGGACTTAGGTACAGAGCTTAGTCCTATCACAATGCTTGTCATGATGGAGTCCATTCAGAACAGGATTGTTGAGAATGGTAAGAGAGGCAAGGCAACATGGCTCTATATTGATGAGTTCCATGTCCTGCTTAATTCGGAGTATTCTGCAAAATATCTGCAGCAGCTCTGGAAGAAAGTAAGAAAGCAGGGAGGTCTTTGTACCGGTATCACGCAGAATGTCGTCGATCTGTTGCAGAATTACACAGCAACCACAATGCTTGCAAACTCAGAGTTTGTAGCTCTCTTAAAGCAGGCGAACACAGACAGTTCCAAGATGGCGGAAGTTATCGGGGTATCAGAGGCACAGCTAAGATTCGTAACCAATACTGTATCGGGAATGGGACTTATCAAGTGTGGTTCTGTGGTGATTCCGTTTGATAATCAGATTAGCAAAGATACAGACCTTTACAGACTGTATAACACCAATATTCACGAGAAGATTGCAGAACAGAAGAAGCGTGAAATGCAGAACAATGTCGAATAATGTTGATAGAGGTCGCAATTTGCGACCTCAAAGCATAGCCATCCGGGAAGCTGGGTGGCTGTTTTGCATTTTGAGTGAAAGAAGGTGAGAACATTGAAGATAAAGAAAGTGGATGACAAGCCAATGGTCATTCACACCAAGGAGAAAGCCAAGATTCATGCCCACGAGCCAAAGGGTGCCAAGATTAAAGGCAACAACATCTATACAGTAGAAAGAGGTCCTAAGACTATCGGTGCAAAGGTATCTGATGATAACAAGAAGTCCTATCGAAAGAGTACCATTCATCAGTCAGAGCCGAAGAATAAGGGACTATCAAGATTCAAGCGAAACCTTAAAGAATCAAACACTTCCATCAAGACCAAGAATACCAATCTTCACATAGCAGGAAGAACAGGTGTACTTGCAGCCGGAGCTGTAACAGAGCAGGTGGAAGGCGGGCAGGAGGTATCACAGGCAGCATATCTTGCATATGAAGCAAGCCGACCTGTTACCGGAACTGCTTCTAAGGGTGCAGCACTTTTCAGGAAAAAGGCGGCAGCCGAGGCAAAGAAGCGGATCAAGAAGGTAGAGGCAGGAAAGAAGCTGGCAAAAAAGACAGCAAAGAAAGCTGCCAAAGATACAGCCAAGACGGTAGCTAAAGAGACGGCAAAAGAAACCGCCAAGACAACTGCCAAGGTTGCAACAAAAACTGCGACAAAGGCAGCTGCTACAGCGGCAGGAACAGCGGTTGCACCGGGAGTTGGTACTGCAATCGGCATGGCAGCCGGATATGCTGCAGGTGTGTCCATAGAGGTCAAGGATGAAAAGATGACCAACCGGAGCAGGAAGATAAAATTCTTTCTGGATAAGATGAAAGCACAGGAGAATCAGACAGACAGCGTGGCAAAGCTGGTAAAGGATCTGATTGTGCGAAAAGCGATTACCTGGGTAAAGGCAGCTGCACCGATTATCGGATTGGTGCTTTTATTACTTGTTCTTGTAGTTGCCATGATTGCGGTTCCGGTTATAGCGGTGATAGCAATCCTTTACAATTCTCCATTTGCTTTATTCCTGCCACCACTTGAATCAGGAGATACCGTGCAGACAGTAACGAGTGCCTATGTGCAGGAGTTTAACCGGGATGTGAACACGAAAGTGAATGAGCATACCGGATATGACCTTGGAGAGCTTGTATATGTGGATTATGAAGGTATGGAAGAAAATCCAAGCAATTACTATGACATCATGGCAGTCTATATGGTCAAGCATGGTGTCGGAGATACTGCAACAGTCATGAATGATACTTCTAAAGGCTGGCTGCAGGCAGTTGTAAATGATATGTGTTCATACACCACAAGCACCGGAACAAAGGATGTGGAAGAAACGGATGCAGACGGCAATGTGACTACTGTCACGAAGTCTGTTCTGTATGTGAATGTGACGCTGAAATCGTACAGGGATATGATTTCAGTCTATGGATTTAATTCTGATCAGGTGGAAATGCTTGAGCAGATCATGAGTCCGGAGTTTATGGGACAGCTTGGATATGCCGGAAGCGGAAGTGGCGGCGGAGGCGGAAGTCCGGGAGTAAGCTCCATGACTGAGGATGAAATCAATGCCATCCTTAGTGGAATTACAGACAGCAGGCAGAAAACAGTCTGCTCCTATGCACTTCACAGAGTTGGCTTTCCTTATAGTCAAGATTTAAGAGATAGCGGTAACTATTATGACTGCAGCTCCTTAGCCTATTATTCATGGAAAGATGCAGGTGTGGATATTAGTTACGGCGGTGCAACCACAGCGGCAGCGGAGGCACAGGGACTGGATGAAGCCGGAAAGACTGTCTCCTTTGATGAGTTACAGCCGGGAGACCTTATCTTCTACAGTTTTACAAGCAACGGAAGATATAAGAACATCAGCCATGTGGCAGTATATGTCGGAAATGGCAAGGTGGTAGAGGCACTTAATGAAAGTCTTGGTGTGGTCTATAGGGATGTGGCAAGCACAGGAAAGATTGTTGTGATAGGAAGGCCATAACAGGAAATTTGCAGAGAGGGCATAGTCCCTCTCTGAGACTGGAGGTAAGAATGGATTTAAACGATATGATACTGGTAACAGAAAACGACAGGGGAACAGAGACAAATATGCTGATGACTCTGGATGATTATAAGAGTTTTATAGCAGTTGATGACATGTCAGAGCTTGCAGACAATTTGTTGCAGCTTGGAAGAACACTTGGTGAAGCAGATAACTTCGCAGAGTATTACAGGGCAGCAAATGTAACTTTATCTGCGAGATTCTGTCTGGATGATATTCAGCTGGGACATTTTCTTCAGGGGTTTTATAACGATTCCAAAGAATTTCGGTTTGATAAAGAAGCCAGTTCTTCTGAATGTGTTGCAAAGCTTAAGGAGATTGGAATGACCGATAAGGGCTGGGTGGATGATTTTAACCTGCATTATGAAATGGAGAACCGCTCATTTGAAAGGGGACAGACATTTCATAACTTCAATGACCATGATTACATGGTGCTTGAAGCATTATCACCAAGGAATCTTGTGGTGATGGATATGAAGTCAGGTTCCCTTACAATCGCCCTTGGTGCGACAGAGTATAAGCGTTATCCGAAGGATGAGAAGCCTACAAAGGACAATACCACAATCGGGGTATCGTGGGAGCATGGCATTTATCTTGGTTCCACACTCTCAACCACGAATTTCAAGGCATACAAGAGGGAGTATGGCACACCGGAAAAGATAGAGGATATCTATGATTACAGGGCAAAGCTAAAGCAGAAGTTCTATTTTTTTCAGGATATGTCAAAGGATGATGATGTACCAAAGAAGCTGCAGAATGACTTCCTTCACCAGATGTATGAGGATTTCGGAACGATTGAAGAGGATTGTTTTTACGACAGGCTGGAAGATGGAAAGTACGATAAGGGCTTTAAGGAAAGACAGGTAAAGGAAGAAAAGAGCCGGTGATGAGATTTTTACAGGAGGCGATATCATATGGAACAGGAATTTGATGTTGAGATAAAAGAAGTGCTTTCACGAGTACAGAAAGTAAAGGCAGAGTCGCTTGACGATGCCATCAATAAGGCAATGGATATGTATTATGCAGAGCAGATAGTCCTTGGAGCAGAGGACATGAAGGGAGTTGATTTTGCGCCTATCAGCGAAGGTCAGCTCCCTTCTTCATTAAAAGAAAACGGAGGAAGAACAAGATGAAAAGTGATTCAACAACAGTAATTAAAAATATGGAGTTTTTGGTAAAGGAACTTCATAAGGAGTGGGACAGATCGGGTGCTTCTAAGGCATCCGTTATTATTTCCCTTGAGGAAGTAGATAGTATCAATGATAAGTTAAAAGAGATTATCTATCAGACACAGAAGTCAGTCGATGAGGATGAGCTGACCTTTAAACAGAGCATTGCAAATTCCAAGGAGTGCTATGTGCTTCTTCGTGTGGTGCGTAAGATTGCAAAGAAAAAGGATAAATGCGAAAAACAGGCAATCGACAATGAATTTGCAATCGAGCTGGATAAGGATGAGTTAAAGCTATTTAAGGGATTGTTTGCAGAGATGTTTAAGTAGAGGAGGACAAAGGTATGGGCGTTGATATGAAGGTCAAAGCGATATACGATTCTGAGATTGGTAACATCACCAGATCAGAAAAGAACTGGAAGGATGTGTTAAAGGTCGCAGGTCAGTTATACCGCTATGAATTTGACAATATCGTTATGGTAACAGCTCAGAGACCTCCGGAAAAAAGCACACTCATGGCAGATTATGATACCTGGAAAAAGGTGGGAAGATATGTAAAGCGTGGTGCGAAAGGCTGCGCTATCTTCCCATCAAGGGCACTGAATCCACGCATGAGGTATATCTTTGATATCAGTGACACCGGAGGGAAGAATGTTAAGCTGACATGGGACCTTGAGGGAGAAAATCTTAAAGATTATGTGGATTTTCTTGTATCAGAAGGTCAGATTGAGCAGTACGATAACAGCGACAGGGAGTCTCTAAAAAATATATTAAAACAGTTTACAGGAACAGATGTTTGGCTTATAATAAAAGAAGAGTTCAAAGACCAAATGACCGAGCTTATGCAGCTATCAGGTAGTGTGATAAAGGAAGAAAGTAAGAAACGCAATGGCTTACAGCAGGAAATGGACATGGAGCAGTTTGTATATGCAAGTGTCATGTATGCTGTAGGGACGAGATGCGGATTTGACTTATCTGTGCAAGAACAGGATTTTAGTCAGATCGTAAATATCAAAGCCGAAGAGATCATTTACCGTCTTGGTTCCATTGTATGCGATGTCTCCTGTAGTGTTCTTAGAGAATTTAGTCGTAACTTAAAGGTAATCGAGAGCGAAAGGAGAATTGGATATGTTAGAAGAAATGACTTACAAGGAAGTGGACGGACTGCTTTATCCGCAGATAGAGATGCCGGACGAGACGGAGGATCTCACGAAGCTGGGCAAATACGGAAGGATGGCGATGAACTATCTAAAGGAGAACGAGCCGGCAAGATACAAGACGCTGATGAGATTCGGGAAGATGTACGAGAAGATGTCAGCGGTAGAGGAGGAAGCGAACCAGCTGTACGACCAGCTGGAGATGCAGTATCTGGCGAAGCACAAGCCACAGAATCCGTCATCGACAATGGAGATGTGGAAGATAAGAGAGCAGGCGAAGATGCAGGCAGAGGAAGTGGTACTGAATCAGATAGTGATGCGATTCCACTAGAATCAGATGATACAGAACTGAATAGGGAACTTGATGAAATCAATTCATTGGGTGTTAGTAAGGAAGCCGAATATACACAGGCTTCCTTTTTTTTCGACCAGAACGGGCAGGCAAGCATTGGCACCATTCATACTGAGGATGAAAACAATAATCAGTTTATGCGTCAGTTCGAGCAGGACAGAAAAGCTGCATTAGCAGGTAAATACAATTACCTGAATCCCAAAAAGTCTGCAACAGTACCAGGTGAGTATATCAAACAGGTGCTTATGAGAGGTACGGGTTTTATCGGTGGCAAGGGCAGGGTATGCAAGATTTTTGAAACAGAGATTGATGCAGGAACCAGAGCAAAGCGTATCAAAGCAGAATATGGTCAGGGAGGTGCAGGCTGGCCGGTTGACGGACTGGGACTGCACGGATATGACACATTTCATGGGAATGGACTGCGTTTTCAGTGGCGAGATGAGGATGGAGAGGTTGAAGGATATGTTTCGTGGAAAGATATCGAAAAAGAGCTTGGTGTCCTTATTCTTACAGGGGAATACCAGCCTGAGACACCTCGTATTGATGAGCTTGCGATGGACGGACTCCGTGAGGATGATGAGGTCATTGATGCCGAATACCGGGAAGTGGAACCGGAGGAGGCAGAATCAGAGATTGATGATTATGCAATACCGGATGAGCCGGAGAGCTATGCTTCTAACAGAGATTATGTAAGTGCAAAAGGCATGACACCACAGGAAACTGCCGATGAAGACCGCATGGTAACACAGGCAGAATATGGTGCAGAGATAGAAGCTGAAACAACTGAAAAAGATCCATCAGAGCTTCAGTATATTACACCGATTGATTATGCCAAGCGTATTGCAGAGCTTGATGAAGACCTGCGTGATGCGGCGGAGATTCTTGTAACAGATTGCAGCTGCTACACTCCGTTTAGGGCATTCCTTATGGATGTGGTGCAGTCTGATTTTGCATTTATGCCAAATAAACTTGACCTTATCAGGGATATTGCATTAGGGACAGATAATGCAGAAAGAAAAGCATATTCCAACAATAAGTATGGTCTTGTGGAGTACTCAATCAGAAGCGGATATGTGAAGATCAGCTATAAGAACAGGAATGGTGTGCGAAAGGAAGGTGCTCTCGACTGGCGTGAGTTATATGAAATCTTATCTTATATGGTAAAACAGCCATTTTACTGTGGAGAAGACCAGAAAAAGTATTATCAGGAGACAAAGCAGAAAGCTGACAGGGATAAGATGAATCCGGTCTATAAGAGATTCTTTGATATCGAGGATAGTGTAAGAGCCAATCGTCTTGAAACCAGGGAAAGAGCGATTGCAAATGGCTGGAATACCAAGATCGATGAGAATGGACATGTAGTTTCAGATGATGTGGTATCAGTATCTGTGGATGATATTCAGGCTGATACAGAATCACAGGAAACTGTGGATTTTACACCAAAGCAGGAGCCAGTACAGAAAGTAGAAAGTCTTGAAAATGAGAAGAATGTTGACGGACAAACGAAGCACAATTTCCATTACAATCTCTGGGAAATGGAAAAAGGCGGTTCCAAGACCAGATACCAGTGGAATATGGATGCAATCCGCACTTTAAAGCAGATTGAATCAGAGAACAGGCTTGCCACACCTGAGGAACAGAAAACTCTGTCGAAGTTTGTCGGATGGGGCGGACTGTCACAGGCATTTGATGAGGAAAACGCAGGCTGGAGCAAAGAATATGCAGAGCTTAAAGACCTTTTATCTGATGAGGAATACAGTGCTGCAAGGGCAACAGTAAATAACGCCTTTTATACTTCACCGGAGATTGCCATGTGCATAAATTCGGCACTTGTCCAGTTTGGTTTCAGAGGCGGCAATGTATTAGAGCCATCTATGGGTATCGGTAACTTCTTTGGAAGTATGCCGGCACCAATGCAGAGAAGTAAGCTGTATGGGGTGGAGCTTGACAGCATTTCAGGAAGAATTGCAAAGCAGCTTTATCAGAATGCCAATATCAGTATCACAGGATTTGAGAATACCACATATCCGGATAACTTCTTTGATGTGGTTGTCGGAAATGTGCCATTTGGTGATTATAAGGTATTTGATCCAAAGTACAACAAGTATAACTTCCGTATCCACGATTACTTCCTTGCAAAAGCACTTGATCAGGTAAGACCGGGAGGCATGGTTGCAGTAATTACCACAAAGGGAACACTTGATAAGGCAAATCCTACTATCCGAAAGTATCTGGCTGAAAGAGCAGAACTTGTGGGAGCGATAAGACTTCCGAATACTGCATTTAAAGACAATGCAGGAACCGAAGTGACAGCAGATATCCTGTTTCTGCAGAAAAGGGAGAGAAAGATTGATATTGAGCCTGACTGGGTACACCTTGGTGTAACTGAGAATGGCATTGCAGTTAACTCTTATTTTGCAGAGCATCCGGAGATGATGCTTGGATCTATGGAATATGATACAAGGATTTATGGACAGGACAGCAGATATACAGTCTGTGTGAATAATGATGAGAACTTCAATATGTATGAAGCACTAAACAAAGCTATCGGTAATATCAAAGCACAGATGACAGATTTTGAGAGAGTGGCAGATGAGGCGGAGCAGACGGAGGAAGTTATCCCGGCTGATTCGGATGTGAGAAACTACACTTACACATTTTTTGAAGGAAAGCTCTATTATAGGGAAAATTCCGAGATGGTAAGAAAAGAGGTATCACAGACTGCCGAGGAGAGAATCAGAAGTCTTGACGAAATCAGACAGATAACAAGAGAGCTGATTGATATCCAGATGGATGGCTGCAGCGAGGAGGAGCTTTCTGATAAGCAGAGACTTCTTAATGTGAAATACGATGTCTTTATAAAGCAGTATGGAGCCATTACTTCAAAAGCAAACAGAATAGCTTTCAGGGATGACAGCGATTACCCGCTTCTTTGCAGCCTTGAGGAAGTAAATGAAGACGGGGAGGTGAAAAAAGCGGATATGTTTTATAAGCAGACGATTAAGGCAAAGACTGTCATAGACAGAGTAGAGACCGCTGTGGAAGCATTAAATGTATCCGTCAATGAATTTGGATATGTAAATCTTGCCTATATGCTCTCTATCTATGAGCCGGATATTACAAATGCAAAGGAAGAGCTTGCTGAAAAGTCCGGGCAGACAGCTGATGAGATAACATTTAGTGAAGATGCTTTGGCACAGCTTAGAAGGGCAGTTCTTGTGGAAGAGCTGGACGGACTGATTTTCCTTAATCCCGACCGATACAACGAGAATAATCCGGACATCGGCTGGGAGACAGCAGACGAGTATCTTTCCGGAAATGTGAGAGACAAGCTTCGTGTAGCAAAAGCTATGGCGGCTGATACAGACAATCCACAGGCAGAAAGATTTGCAGGCAATGTGGCAGCACTTGAAAAGGTGCAGCCGGAATGGATTGAAGCTTCAGATATTGATGTAAAGATTGGTACGACATGGATTGAACCGCTTGATTATGAGCAGTTTATCTATGAACTTCTCAATACACCAAGACGTGCAAGAGCAGTCAGAAGCCAGTTTTACAATACAGGCATTCAGGTACACTTAAATAAGATGAGCATGGAATGGTTCATCGAGAATAAGAGCATGGATAAGCATTCAGTGGCAGCTACTAAGACCTATGGTACAAGCCGCATGGATGCTTATTCTATTTTTGAGGATACGCTGAATCTTAAAACTGTAACAGTAAGGGACAGGATTGATGACGGTGATGGCAAATATCATTACGAAGTCAATAAGAATGAGACAATGCTTGCAAGAGAAAAACAGAACATGATCAAGGAGAGGTTCAAGGAATGGCTGTTTGCAGAGCCGGAGCGAAGACAGAAGTATGTGGAGTATTACAACGAGACATTCAATAACATCCGCTTGCGTGAGTATGACGGAAGCCATTTACAGTTTCCGGGAATGAATCCGGCGATTGAGCTAAAGCCTCATCAGAAGAATGCGGTGGCTAGAATCCTTCTCGGAGGAAACACACTGCTTGCACACTGTGTCGGTGCCGGAAAGTCCTTTGAGATGATGGCTGCCTGCATGGAGCAGAAGAGACTCGGACTTGCCAATAAGACAATCATGGTTGTTCCAAAGCCACTTATCGGGCAGACTGCATCAGAGTTTTTAAGGCTTTATCCGTCAGCAAATATCTTAGTTGCCACAGAGCGTGATTTTGAAAAAAGCCGCAGAAAGCAGTTTGTATCAAGGATTGCGACAGGTGACTATGACTGCATTATCATGTCACACTCGCAGTTTGAGAAAATCCCAATCTCCGCAGAGAGAAAGGAGCGAATGCTTAACGAGCAGATTGATGAAATCAGCTATGCGATTGATGAGATGAAGGAGCGTAACGGGGAGCGTTGGACTGTAAAACAGATGGAAAGCCAGAAGAAAAAGCTGGAGGAGCAGCTGAAATCCTTATCAGATGAGAGCAGGAAGGATGACCTTATAACCTTTGAGGAACTTGGTGTGGACTCTATCATGGTTGACGAAGCGCACAATTTTAAGAACCTTGCGATTTTTTCCAAGATGAATAATGTGTCAGGTATCAGCAGCAGTGGAGCTAAGAAGTCAACGGATATGCAGCTTAAATGCCAGTATTTGTCTGAGATAAATGATGGCAGAGGCATTGTATTTGCGACAGGTACGCCAATATCCAATACCATGTGTGAGATGTATGTCATGCAGCTTTACTTGCAGAAAGCAGCACTTGAAGAGATGGGAATCTATCACTTTGATTCGTGGGCAGCGAACTTTGGTGAAGTGACAACAGCACTGGAGCTTACTGTAGAGGGAAGCGGATTCCGTTTTAAGAGCAGATTTAATAAGTTTACGAATCTGCCGGAGCTTATGAATATCTTCCGTGAGGTAGCAGATGTGCAGACAGCCGACATGCTTGACCTTGATGTGCCAGCCCTCAGAGGTGGCAAGCCTATCATAGTGGAGTCGGAGCCTGACTGGTATGTGAAGCAGGTCATGGAAGACTTTGTTGTGAGGGCAGAGCGTATCAGAGGCGGTGGAGTTGATCCAAGCGTGGATAACTTCCTAAAGATTACCCATGAGGCAAGACTTCTCGGAACAGATGCAAGGCTGATTGATAAGGATGCACCAAATAATCCGGATGGAAAGCTCAATAAGGTAGCGGAGAATGTCTGGAAGGAATATGAGAAAGGAAATGCCAACGGTCATATAGGCTGCCAGCTTATTTTTTCGGACATCGGCACACCGGGACCGGATAAAGACTTTACCATCTATGATTATCTGAAGGAAACACTGGTGCAGTATGGTATTCCGGCAGATGAGATAGCATTTATCCATGATGCCAAGACCGATGCTCAGAGGGATGCACTCTTTAAGGAGATGAGGACGGGTAAAAAGAAAGTGCTTATCGGTTCTACGGACAAGTGTGGAACAGGTGTAAATGTGCAGACACACCTTGTTGCAATGCATCATGTGGACTGTCCTTGGAAGCCAAGCTCCATTGAACAGAGGGAAGGACGAGGCATCAGGCAGGGCAATGAAAATGAAGAGGTTGCAATCTACAGATATGTCACCAAAGGAACCTTTGATGCATACAACTGGTCACTCGTCGAAAATAAGCAGCGTTTCATCAGTCAGGTCATGACAAGCAAGGCGGTAAGCCGAAGCTGTGAGGATATCGACGAGGCAACACTTTCCTATGCAGAGATTAAGGCGGTTGCTACAGGCAATCCTTTAATCAAGGAAAAGATGGAGATTGACAATGATGTCCAGAGATTAAAGCTCTTAAAGGCATCCTATGACAATCAGAGATATGGCTTGCAGGATAACTTTATGATCAAGTATCCGAAGCTCATTAAGACAGCTACAGAAAAGCTTGCCAATGTAAGAGAAGATGTAAAGGCAAGGGATAAAGAACTGATTGATAATCCGGAATTTGCCATTACCATAGGCAAAGCAACCTATACTGAGCGTGTGGATGGTGGAACGATGATGCTTGAAGCAATCAGCAAGTGCAAGACCGGAGAGACAACTGCAATCGGCAAATTTCACGGATTTGATCTGCTTGTGGAAAAGAACTTCCTTGGCATCAATTATATGGTGCTTCGTGGAAAGACAGAGTATAAAGCAGAGCTTTCCACCAGTCCAGTCGGCAGTATGGTGAAGCTTGAAAACCTGTTCAATGGACTCCATGAGAACATTGATTTCTTAGAAAAGAAGATTGAGCAGTACCAGAATGACCTTGAAGCATCAAAGACTGAGTATGATAAGCCATTTGCATATAGCACGGAGCTGGAAGAAAAGCTGGCAAGACAGTGTGAACTGAATGTCCAGCTTGACCTTGAGAACGCAAAGGCTGTGGATGCAGACCTGAGCGGACCGGAGAAAGAAAGAGAAGCAGATGACAGGATGGAATCTGCAGCAATTGTAGCAGAGGATAAAGGTGCTTATCCAGCCGACAGAGAGGGCAGAACACGATAGGAGAGTGAATAATATGAGCATAAGAAAAGTGGTCGCAGGACTACTGATTACAGCAGGGATTGCCATTATGGCAGTCCCTTTTTTCTGGCGGGCAACCGGAGAAAAACAGACAGAACAGCTCATAAGTGAATTTGAGCAGACATTGGAGGATGATTACGATGAAGAAACAGATGTGGAGGAAGAGCAAACCTCCATTAGTAAAGAGGATGAAGCCATTCTTAAAGAAGGCGGTGTTATCGGTATCATTGAGATACCGGGCATAGATATCCGGTATCCGGTAATGGAAGGAACCACAAGTAAAGTGCTTAATGCCGGGGTCGGTCATATAGAAGAAACAGCAGGGATTGGGGAGAGTGGCAACTGTGTATTGTGCGGTCACAATGGCAGCAGATATGGCACATTTTTTACACCACTAAGTCAGATATCCATAGGTGATGAAGTAATGATAACCGACAAAAATGGGCTGAAGCATATTTATGAGGTAACAGAGACAGAGGTAGTAAATCCGTATGATAACAGCATCAAGACACAGGGCGATGAAAAAGAACTAACTCTTTTTACCTGTTCCCAGAAAGGAACCATGCGTTTTGTGGTCAGGTGCATTTATAAGGAGGCGGTGATGGATGAATAAGAGATACCGGTTAGGTGAGATAGAAGAGGCAGTATCGGAAATGGAAGAGCTAATTGACATCGAGGATGATATTGCAGAGATTGATGATGACTTTCAGATAGTCGTAAGCGGCTGGTCTGTGTATGTCGAAAGCCTGAATCTGACACTCAGACAGGGAATAGCCTGTGTATGGGATGCAGAGGAAGGATTATTTATGCCTGATTTTGATGTGACCCTCGTGTATGAGGGGAACATTGAAACACAGGAGTGGCTCTACTATGAGCAGGACGGAATGGTCGTTACACTTGGCAACTGGTTAAATGGCAGATTGTCTTGTGAACAGATAGAACAGCTTTGGTGTGAGCTTATCATACCGGAGCAAAACAAAGAACAAAAAGAAAGCGAGGAATAGCATATGAAGTATTCAATTAAGGTAAACGAAGTAAGGGCAAAAGAGGGCAGCAATATCAAAGGATTTGCAACAGTGGTATTCGGTGATTCATTTAAGATCACCAATATTGCAATCCTTGAGAATAAAGACAAGGGAGAGCTTTTTGTATCAATGCCTAGATACCGCTCCAATGAGCGTGATGAAAGCAATGGTGTGATCTATAAGGATGTGTGCAATCCTATCACAGCAGAGTTTCGTGAGGAACTCTATACCAATATCCTTGATGCCTATGCAAGATTCAAGGAACCGGAGAAAGAGGAGACACAGAAGCAGGACAGAACACAGGAAATGCCGGAGTTTTCCGTAACTGTGACACCTTATGAGAGGGAAGGCAGTAACATCAAGGGACTTGCCCGTATTTACTTTGAAAACAGTTTCATTGTAAATAATATCAATATCGTGCAAGGCAAAGAAAAAATCTTTGTATCAATGCCTTCTTATAAGACAAAGCAGGTGGACGAGCACGGCAAGCCAATCTATCAGGATGTCTGCTATCCAGTTACAAAGGATTTCAGGGAAAAACTCTATAATGAGATTATCTCGGAATATGAGAAAGCAAAGGATAAGAGCAACGAAAAGGCGAGGGAGAGTGCAGAGAAACATCATGGCAATCCCGATAAAGAGAAGGACAAAGAGGCAACACCCTTTCGATAATCAGTAATCAGAGTACAGGGGCGGCCAAGGCTGCCCCATTTACAGAATGGAGGAAACAGAATGGATATGGAAGCAGGAAAAACACTTACCAATGAGGAGGTCATAAGAGAACTTCTCGACTTATTAAAGAAAAATGCCATGAAAGAGCAGGCAAACGATGTATTTGAGATATGCAGCTATGTGGATGGACTGGAGAAAAAGATTGATTCCATGACGGAAGAACTCACTAATATGCAGAACCAGATTAAAGAAATGCAGGAAGATACTTTTGTCAATAATGCAAAAAAGGCATTGTCAGAAGCAAAGGAGCGACTTAATACCAGATGTGAGCAGATAAAGTCGCAGGTAATTGAAGTGAAAGCACAGGTCAAATCAACTGCTAAGAGCATAGTCGAAGAAGCAAAGGAAAAGGGAAGAGCTGCATTATACAGGGTGTCGGAGTTCTTAGGAATTAAGAAAAGAATTCTTGATATCCGGGAAAATGTAATAGGAGCAATCAAGACTACAGATAAGGATATAGCAAAGACAGCACTTCTTGCAAAAGGGTTTCGTGAAGCTAGGCAGACAGCAGCCAATGCATTCCGTACTTTTGCTGACAAGCCGGAGGTGGATTATTCTCAGAAAGAGCAGAAACATCCCATTACAAAGGCGGTGCTTGCACCTATGAAAGCAGTGAAAAAGATGCTTGTATCAATGAAGCTTCATCTGGACGCTTCGATTGATAAGCTGGATAATCTGGCGATGAATGTGCAGCTTGATAAGGAAAAGCATATAGAGAATACGAAGAATCTGAAACAGACAGAGCCGGAGAGGGCAGAAGCTGAGCGAGTAGAAGCAGAGATTGTAAATTCACCGATGGTCGCTGAACCACAGGAGTATCAGTATAATGCAGATGCATTTGAGGCTAGAGGTGCGGATGAGGTGAAGCGGGAAGCGTCACATAAGGAAGTATCAAAGGTAAGAGAAGATAAAGCCAGATAGATATGAGGACGTGGGAGAGATTCTGCGTCCCAACGTCCGTGTGGGCTTGCTTTTATTCGGATATTCGTATATAATGTATCGTATTGAGTATTATCCATGCGGAGGTGCGGTATGAACGGGATCAAGGGCTATATCTCCATTCGGGAGGCGTCTTACCGTTGGGGCGTGTCAGAGCGGCGGGTCAACCAATACTGCGCCGAAGGGCGGATTCCCGGTGCGTCCCGGTTCGGACGTTCATGGGCGATCCCGGAAAATGCGGAGAAACCGTCCGACCCGCGCTTTCAAGGACAGCACCGCGATTCCGGCAGGACAAGCACCTGACGGATACCCCTCTGCATGGGAAGCATCCGCAAAAAGGAGGTGAACGCTATGGCCTGCGACGAGAGCTTGTACCGCCAATATCTGAACGGCGACGACGAAGGGCTCAATGCCCTGATGAAAAAATACGGCGACCCCCTGACCCTGTATATCGACGGCTATCTGCACGACGTTCACGAGGCGGAGGAACTGATGCTGGACGTTTTCGCCTATCTGTTCACCAAAAAGCCGAAGATACGGGACGGCGGCTTCAAGGCGTATCTCTATAAGGCGGCGCGGCACATGGCGCTGCGCCATAAGAGCAAACGGAAGCCCCTGTTCAGCCTCGATACGCTGACCGGCGAGCCGGACGGACGGCTGCTGGTGGAGGAGGTCATTCGGACGGAGGAGCGAAACCGCGTTCTGCACTTCTGCATGGACGAAATGAACCCGGACTATCGGGAGGTGCTGTATCTCACCTATTTTGAGGATATGAGTTACGCACAGGCAGCGGAGGTCACGGGAAAAACGGTAAAGCAGATCACCAACATGGTGTATCGCGGAAAAAAGAGCCTGCGAAGGCTATTAGAACTGGAGGGAATCACTAATGCGGAGCTATGAAGAGCGTGTTGCGGAGACAAAGCGGCGCATCGCCAAAATTGAGCGGGAGAAACGGCTGCGTCGTAATACAATTACCATGGTTTCTGCCGTGGCGGCGTGCCTTGTGCTGCTCATCGGTGCGTCCCTCGCCATGCCCGGCATTGCTGCAAGCATCCGGACTGGGGATTATGTGGGCTTTGAAACGGCGGCAAGCATCTTTCACGACGGTGCGGCTTTGGGATACATCGTCATCGGGCTTCTGGCGTTTTTACTCGGCGTGTGCGTGACCGTTCTGTGCTTCCTGCTGCGGCAGATGAACCGAGAGGACAGACAGGATGAGGAAAGCGAGGATGTGCATGGAGCTGATTGAAAACCTGCTGCAACTGCTGGTCACATTCGTCGGTGCGCTGCTTTCGGGTATCTTCTACTGGAAAAGCCGCAGGCAGGCGGATTTTCTTCTGCTGTGTTTCTACGGTTGCTTTGCCCTCGGCGCATTCTACTGGACGCTGTATCTGCTGCTGTTCAATACCACGCCGCACGTTTTTTATGTATCGGAGTTCGGCTGGGTGGCGAGCCTCATCTTCCTGCACATTTTGCAAGAAACTCTCGCCACTCAGGACGAGCGCAGCTTCCGTAGCCGCTCTGCATGGCTTGCGCCTGCGTTTGGCGTGCCGCTGCTGGTGTTTTACTGCACCTTCGGGGACATTCTCTCCAACCTAATCTGGTGCGGTATGATGATATGGCTCTCTTACTGCGCCATTCGAGGGCTTGCCTATGCGAAAACGCAGATGGGCACGGTGCAGAATATGCGGTATTTCCATAGCGGCGTGCTGTGCTTTGTATTTGCGGAGTATCTGCTTTGGACTGTGGGCTGCTTCTGGTCGGATACCTCACCGGCAAGCCCTACCTTTTGGTGCGATATGATGCTGACGCTTGCGATTCTGGGGCTGCTGCCCGCCACGAGAAAGGCGGTGGAAGCGTGACCTACATCGAAAACATCTTTCTCTGCATAGTCTCTCCCCTGCTGGTAGCCGCTCTGTGCATGGGCAGGCGGCAGCTTCGCTTTTTCCTGTTTTGCATTGTCGGGATGGGGGTGTGCCTGCTTTCGGCCTATATTAACACCTTTCTTGCGGCGGTGTGTCAGGCGGACGCCCTTGCCGCCACGGCGGAGATTGCGCCGGTGGTGGAGGAAATGATGAAGCTGCTGCCGCTGGTGTTCTATCTTTTGGTGTTCGAGCCGGAGGGGAATAAAATCAAGGCTGCCGCCATCACGGTTGCCCTCGCCTTTGCCACCTTTGAAAACGTCTGCTATCTCATCCAAAACGGAGCGGACCGCTTTTCCTTTATTTTCTTCCGGGGCTTCGGCACGGGAGCCATGCATGTCCTCTGCGGACTGATCGTAGGCGGCGGTCTTGCATACACATGGCAGCGGACGTGGCTGAAGGTGGCCGGCACTTGCGGTCTGCTGTGTGCGGCGATAACATTCCACGCCACCTACAATCTGCTGATTGCCTACGGCGGTACGGCGCAGTACATCGCCTACGCCATGCCGGTGCTGCTGGTGGCGGCGGTAAGATTGTCTGCTTTCCGATTATCGCAGAGAAAATAACTGAACATCCTCTACTTGAGAGCTGCTTTTTGGCGGCTCTCAAATTTTTTTAAAAAATTTTTCGTTTTTGGTGAGAGTTTTTTCGATTTTTTGTACCTATATAAGTGAAAGGGTTTTTATTACAGTTTCAGACAAACCGGAAAGGGGGTTCAAACAATATGTATGATACCGCAAGACGGGTCGCACTCGTCAAGCAGCGGGTGCGGGAAAACACCCGCCGGAGGCAGCGGTGCGAGGCAATAAGCCTCTCCGCAGCGTGTATACTGCTGTGCGCGGCGCTGATGCAGACAGCGGGCACGGTCGTCACTCCGGGACAGACCGCCGCATGGGGCGTGTTCGGCGCGATGCTGCTGCGGGAGGACGCGGGCGGCTATGTGCTGGTGGCCGTCGTCTCCTTTGCAGCGGCGGTGGTCATCACCGCGCTGTGCTTCCGGCTCAGAAGCAAGGAAAACCGGAGAAAAGACGGGACGCATAAGCCGAACCAACACGAAAAGGAGGAGAAAAGCCAATGAAGAAACGAATACTCAGTATCATGCTTATATGCTGCATGGTGCTGACGCTGCTGCCGACAGCGGTCTTTGCAGCGGAGACCGGCGCGATGGATACTATCCCCACAAAATTTGATGTGGAGATCGATCTGTGCAATAGAACGAGCGACATCAACATCAAGGACAGCAAGACATACTATATCTATTCGTCCTCAAGCGATCCGGACTTTGTCTGGACCAAGAAGATCCAGATCAATGGAAAGAAGGCGGCACCGCACATTTTTCTGGACAACGTTAACATTCAGGTGAACAAGGACGCCAAGACACCGGCCATCGAGCTGCACGGAAAGGCGTCGGCGTATCTGTACTTTATCAACCGGGACAGTAAGCTGACGGGGGCCACCGGACGGGCGGCCATTCAGAAGAACCGCAGCGAGGGGCAGCTGTGCGTGCAGGTGATGGAGGGCACCACGGTGACGTGTCAGGGTGGCTATAAAGCGGCGGGCATAGGAGGAAGCTGGGCGACCCGCAATATCGCAGAAAGTCTGTTCAACCTGGATATGTACGGTCACGGCGCAAATATGCACTTCGGCTCTCAGACGAACCCATCGCTCTGGAGCGGCACCATCATCGCCAAGGGCGGCGATGGAGGAGCCGGCATTGGCGGCGGCAGAAACGGCAGCGGCGAGAAGCTGTATTTCTACTCAGGTAAAATCGAGGCGAAGGGCGGCGAAGCGGCCTCCGGCATCGGCGGCAGCTTCAAGGGCCGCGGCCGCGATATCTACATCTACGGCGGCGATATTTCCGCCAAGGGCGGCGATGGAGGAGCCGGTATCGGCGGGGGCTGCTGGAAATCGTTGCAGGACATGGATGGCGACACCGCAGCCTATAATATCAACATTTACGGCGGCAAGATCAACGCCCACGGCGGATACAACGGCGCGGGCATCGGTGGCGGTCAGTTCGTCCCGGCGCGCGATATCACCATCACCGGCGGCGAGATCACGGCGCACGGTACGCACGGCGCGGCCATCGGCGGCGGACGCTGGTGTCACGGTCAGAACATCACCGTGACGGACGCGAAGCTGAAGCTGACGACAGGATACTCTCGATACATCTCGGACGAGGCGGCAGCTATGGGCTACGGCGATCGTGTATACTTGGAAAAGGTATACGATATCGACGTAGGGAAAAGATATATAGGAGATCTTGTCAGGAACCCCCTGCCCGAAGACTACAAGTCCATCAAAATAGGCTCATACCATGGAAAGCTGGTGAAGCTGAAGGTTGAGGCGCAAGCCATCAACCGCGACGACGAGTTCGCCTTCTTCTGGAATCTCTATGATATTCTGATTCCCAATGAAAACGGGCGTATCGACGTGCAGCTGCTGACGCTGCCGTACGTGAAGAACTACGGCTGGGCGATCGAAGCGATGGAGATGGAGCTGATCGACGACCCCTGCAACGGGAAGCACGACTTCGGCTGGGTCGACCGGCAGTCGTGCCACGTCTGGGCATGCCGGAATATGAAATGTCAGGCGCGTGACCCGGTGGCGGAGATGTCCAAGCAAAACGGAAAGCACATCCCCGGCGACTGGAGCAATCAGAAGCAGCTCTGCACTGTGTGCGGCCATGTGATGGGAACGGACACGAAGGCGCCGGTGCTGGAGGGTTTGAAGGACGGCGAGAGCTACACCGTCGAGGATACCCTCGATGGAAATCCCGGCGCGTACACCTTCACCGTGAGCGACCCGGCGCTGAATGGTGAGACGTCCTCCGGCATCAAGTCGGTGACCATCAACGGCGAGCCGCAAGCCGGCCCCACCTATCGTCTCCCCGCGCCGGATGGCGGCAACAATGATGCGGGAGCGGAATATACCGTGGTTGCGACTGACAACGCGGGAAACGAGACTACGGCCACAGTCAGAACCTACAGGCGGCACCATGTGAAGGTCATCAGCCCGGACGGCAAAAAGACCTACGCCGATCTGATGCTGCCGCACAATGAATATCTGGTGCTCCAGATCAGGCTGCCGGCGGGCGTGTCGGCAACGCTGACCGATGAGGCAGACGGGACGAAAATCCCATATGACAAGGAAAAGGGAGAGTTCCGGGCAGGTCTGATCACCAAAAACCGGACGCTCGTGCTGAACTATTCGACGAAGCATCCAAAGGTCGAGCTTCGCTTGGGGACGGGTCAGTACTTCACGGGATATAACGCGGATTCGGACGAACCGTATTATCTCAAAGGCGCGTCCATGGATGAGAATTCCTATCAGATAGGCATGTGGGTCGACACGGACGCGAAGCCAGGCTATTACCTCAGCTCTCCGAAGCGCTACACGCAGGAAGAGCTGGCAGCGCTTGACGAGTCCCTCTGGAAGGAATACAAGATAGCGGAAGCCACGCCGGGATCGATCGTGCTGCCATTTATCTTAATCACAATAGACGCTGCGGCGTATGAAGAAAACGGCGGTTGGTATGTCTATGCCAAAGCCACGAACCCGACGGGAACGACCTATGTCTCTACGCCGAAGATGATCATTGACGTCGAGAACCCGAAAGCCATTGATCTTTCTACCGGAAAGGACCTGAAGAGCTATGGTAAGTATTACGGCGACCTGCGGTTCAAGGTAGAGGACTCATCGCCCGTCACGGTTCGTTGCCATACATCCCCGAGTGGGAAAGCTGAGCTTCTGACGCCGGATGAAAATGGCGTTTATACGATCCCGGCAGAGTATGACAACAGCATCCAACACACGCTTATCATCGAAGACGCCTGCGGAAATGTGGCCTCCTACAAGTCGTTCAGGGTTTTCTGGAACTACCTGACCAATGTGCGGGAGAAGGACCATTGGGATGTGGCGCCTGCGCAGCCGATCCGTATTTCCAGGGAACAGAATCTGAAAGAGGAGCTCTCCAAGGTCCAAATCGGGGTTTTTGCAGCTGACACCTCCGGTTTTATACCTGTCGAGGTTTCGTGGGAGATCCCGGCAGACTATGATCCGCAGTCCCAGCGGGAGCAGACCTTCACGGTCAACGGAACGGTGATTCTGGAGGGCACCGGAGCACGCTGCAACTCGGGGCTTGATGTTATCACACGTCCGGGAGAGGAGTGGAAGAAGAACATCTCGGTGCAGGTGACCGTGGAGGGCGACCCGCAGTATAAGGTGACGGTGCAGGATTGCGAAAACGGCAGAGTCAAGGTGGTGAACGCTGCGGGAACCGCCGAGGACGGCACGCCACTGTTCTTTAAGGGCGAGCTTGTCATGCTCTCCATTGACCCCGACGAGGGCTATATGCTAAGCACGCTGTCCGTCAATGGCAACCCTGCCGCCGTTGCGGTTGGGGACGATACCTATACCTTCACCCAGCCGGAGGGAGATGTTACCATCACCGCAGCGTTTGAAATGCGCAACGAGCATACCGTCACTTTTGACGCTAACGGCGGCTCCGAGCCTGAGGAGCTGCCCGAGGAGGTCACCACCGCAATGCCCGCTAAGAAGATATTGCACGGCAGCGAGTATTCTCTGCCGGAGTGCGAGTTTATTGCACCCGAAGGAAAGCAGTTCAAGGCATGGGAGATAGACGGTGCGGAGTATCCGGTGAACGCCCCTGTGACCGTCACTGCTGACATCACAGTCAAGGCGCTGTGGGAGGACGCACCTCCCGCCCCTGCCGAGTATACCGTCAGATTCAATGCCAACGGTGGCGGCGGCACAATGGCAGATGTCACCGGTATTTCCGGCAGCTACACCCTGCCCGCCTGCGGTTTTACTGAACCGGAAGGCAAGCAATTCAAGGGCTGGTCAACCAGTGCCGACGGTTCGGTTATTTCCGGCACGACCTATGAAGTAAGCTTGGATACTACCTTCTATGCAATCTGGGAGAGTAAAGAGTATCCCATCATCGTAGCGGACGGCAAAGCGACAATCGGTGCAGGAAGCGAAATCAGTAAAGCGGCGCAAGGTACAACCATTACTCTGACCGCAAATGCGGCTCCTGACGGTAAGGTGTTTGATAAGTGGGTAGTAGAAAGCGGCAGCGCTGCTCTTGAAGATGCGAACAGTGAAACCACTACTTTCATAATGCCTGCGGAAGCAGTAAGCGTGAAGGCGACTTATAAGGGCGCTCCGCATACCCATACTTTCGATCAGGAAACCATAAAGGATGAAGCACTCAAATCGGCTGCCGATTGCACAAACGACGCAGTGTATTACAAGAGCTGCGCCTGCGGCGAAATCAGCACAACAGAAACCTTTACAGCTGCGGATACTGCTCTCGGACACGATTGGGCAACTGATTGGAATAAGGACGCAGACAATCACTGGAAGGAGTGCAGTCGCTGCCACAAGAAAAAAGATAATGCGGCGCACGATTACGGCGAGGACAACATCTGCGATACCTGCGGATATGACAAGACCGTACCGCATACGCACAATCTGACCCTCGTTCCCGCAAAGGCTCCTACTTGCACGGAGAAAGGCAACACGGCATATTACACCTGCGACGGCTGTGACAAGTGGTTTGAGGATGCAACCGGTGCATCCGAAATTACCGACAAGACAAGCGTAATCCTTGCGGCAACAGGTCATAGCGCTTCCGACTGGAAGTCCGATAATACCGATCACTGGAAAGAGTGCACCGTTGTCGGCTGCGGCGTGATCATCGAGGGCAGCAAGGCGGCGCATACCGCCGGCGAATGGATTATCGACACCCCGGCAACAGCTACCACAAGCGGCTCAAAGCATAAGGAATGCAC